>NZ_VRVE01000004.1:0-122614 GCF_008040035.1 Methylobacterium sp. WL9 | reverse complement strand
CCCCCCCCCCCCCCCCCCTTTTTTTTTTTAATTATCCGGCCACCACCTTTTTATAAACCTCTATATTCGTGGTCTGGTTCTTTTGTTTATATGAGAATTTGGGTGGGGTTTTTTTGGGTTGGGTTAGGTTTTGGGAAGGTGGAACGGTCAGCGTCCGCCTGTCGCTCGTGCCGCTCTATCAAGGTCGCCCCTCGGACCCTCGAAAGCTGAGGTCGCAGCCTCGCTAGTCAAAGACCGAGATGCGCGGAAAGCGGTCGCGCTACGACGTCTCGAAAACGGTCGTTTCCCACGCAACCGGGCCGATCGGCATCCCAGCCCGCCCGCACCTGCCGCTTCGTCGAGCACCTCAGGAAGCCGGCGGCGCGGGACGTGTCCGGCGACATGGACGCCGAAGTGCACCTCACAAAACGCCCGATCACCGGGAGCTTTCTCACTGGCGCCAACGGTACAGCGGGAATTTTGTGAGAGACACCAAAGCCGCCGCATATCGTTCGTCGCGCTATCTCCGCGACCACAGGATCCGTGCGGTCCGTCCGGACCATCCGTGGGCGCTCATAACGACCAGGCCGTTTTCCTGGTAGACGACCACGGTGGACGGGAGGCTTGCACTGCCGCGCGCGGCTTGCCTGACGCCCGCCTCGTCGAGAAGCCGGCGGGCGTGTTCCTCGATCTCGCCGCGCCCCTCACACTCCAAGTCTTCGTCTTCCCAGTCGGAGGTGTCACCTTCGTTCAGGTCATACACGTAGGTGGGCATGGACGGCTCCGCTTCAGAAGGCGGGAGCACGCGTCGCTCTCAGTCGCTGATGCCGAGGGTTCTGACCAGCAATCGGTCTATATTAAACGAATGTCCGACACCCGACAATTTCATTAGCTAATTTAGCGCGCTATCCGACCTGGCGGGTGCCGGTTTGTCGAAAGAAAGCGCGTCGCAACAAAGACTTAGAGGCGCCGGCCCGATGCAGTCGGGTCGGGTACGGCTCTCGCGAACGAGATCGTGTATCACCACAACTGTAGCGCTTGTCCCAAGAAAAATACCATCAGAGCGAGCATAAGGAACAATGCGGAACCGATCGTGGTGATCAGCCCAAGCGGAACCGGAGGATCATCATTCATGGACTTGATCTAAGATCAGGTAGCACGGACGAGGGATGGATCTCGGCAGCCGACCCGCAATAAACAAGCCTGGAATTAACTTACGGTAGTCCTGGGTCGTCTAGGCTACCAAATTACTGGGCCACGTATCTCATGTCGGTCAGGGTTTGGGCTCTCGCGTCGCCTGCCATCTGTGCCGCATCTCGCGTGACGTAGGAGTTGGTGGCATGCTCCGAGTGCCCTCCGTCATTGGCGACAACCATCCAACGGAAACGTCCAATGTTGACCGAACACGGGCGAGCGAAGGCTTTAAAGATTCTAGTCGGCGACTTGCTCATGGGCGGGTCATGCCACGTGCGATTGAACATACCAAGACAGCTCCGCTTCGCTCTCTCTCGAGCGTCGGGGCTGGTGATGGAGATTTGACGTTTCCGACCGCCCTAGAGCGTTTTCCGACCAAGTGGATGCTGGTAACTCGAAAGATAGCGCATCAAAACAAGATTTTAGGGCCGCCGGCCCGATGCAATTGAGACGGACACGGCTCCAAGTGTCCGGGTTCGATCGAGGATAGTCGATATGTCTGCGACTGCTTATCCGTATCTGTTGTTCGAGCAGGCTGCTAAAAATCCGGCGCACACAGACATCGACGGCAACGTCTGCCTTGTCCGGGCCTCCAAGACAATTTGAAACGCAATATACGGTGTATGCTCAGGCTGCTGAGACTGTTTCAACAGCCTGCCAAAGCGGCCCAGCCGTTTCCGGCCACCGTTCGGCAGTCCGACCGACGACACGCAAACGCCGCTCGCATCGGCACACCGAGCCCGCTACGTCCTGCGCCCCACTCTCCCGCGGTCATAGATCCGCCTATAACAGCAACGATTTGAGCCGCATCGTCGGGCGCGACAAAGGCGCCCGTCCGCCTGCCAGGGGAGAGTTTCCAGTGATCGACGTCAAGCGGTGCATCACCATCACGGCCGCAGCGCTTGCGGTGCTCACGGCTGCGGCCGGGCAGGGACAGGCCGCGCAATGCGGCAACACCGCCGCCGGCTTCGAGAACTGGAAGCGGGAATTCTCGGCCGAGGCGCAGGGCCGGGCCAGCGCGGCCAGCCTGCAGGCGCTGGCGGGCACCTCGTATTCGACGCCGACCATCTCGGCGGATCGCGGCCAGCACAGCTTCAAGCTGTCCCTCGATCAGTTCATGGCCAAGCGCGGCGCTGCGACCATCGTCTCGCAGGGGCGCCGGATGAAGGCCTCCAACGCGGCCCTGTTCTCCTCGATCCAGCAGCGCTACGGCGTGCCCGCCGGCCCGCTGATCGCGATCTGGGGCATGGAAACCGCCTTCGGCAAGGTGCGCGGCAACGTCAACACGCTCTCGGCCGTGGCGACGCTGGCCTATGATTGCCGCCGCTCGGCCTACTTCACCGACCAGCTCTACGCGGCGCTGCAGCTCGTCGACCGCGGCGTCATCACCGCCGGCACCCGCGGCGCGGCGCATGGCGAGGTCGGCCACACCCAGTTCCTGCCCAAGAACATCCTGCTCTACGGCACCGGCGGCGACCTCAACAACGTCAACGCCGCCATGACCTCGACGGCCAACTTCCTGAAGGGCCACGGCTGGCAGCCGGGCGCCGGCTACGGCCCCGGCCAGCCCAACTACGCCGCCCTCCAGGGCTGGAACGCCGCCTCGGTCTACCAGCAGGCCCTCTCGATCATGGGCCGCCAGATCGACGGCGGCGCCGAGTGAGGCTTTCGGTGTCGTTCCTGCCCGTGTTGTACCGTTTCTGATTGATCCGATCGATGCCACGCTCCTTTCCCGGACGCCTGGAACGCAGTGGAAGGTGATCCGGGAGCCAGCGTGAAAAGGGCCGCGCCAGCGGCTCGATTTGAACGGCGCAGACGTTTCGACGCTTCGCGACGTCCTTATGCTGGACCCCGGATCGGGTTCCGCTGACGCTCCACCCGTCCGGGGAAGGGGGCGTGGTCAGCCGAAGCAATCGACCCGAAACGGTATGAGCGGGGCGATCGCTAGATGTGGATCGGGCCGGGGGATCGTTCCCCCGGCCCTTTTGCTTTTGGGCCTGTCGTCGCGAGTCCTCGGACGTCGTCCGAGAGACGGTTCTACGCGTCGTGCGCGCTCGTCCTTTCGAGAGAAGACGGCGGGCTGCTGCGCATCTGTTCCGTCGTACGGCTTCCGGATGAAACGATCGATCCGCTTCCGTCATTGCGAGCGCAGCGAAGCAATCCAGGGCCACGGACGCAACCGTTGGTGAGTTGGTCCTGGATTGCTTCGCTGCGCTCGCAATGACGGAGCGAAAATCGTCCCCCCGACCGGCGACGAATGATCCGGCCCCGATCCGATCGACCGGAGATGGGATCGGCGGGGCTGCGGCCCGTGCGGACCCGGTTCGAAAGCGGTTCTGCTGTCGTAGCCTCCCACCCGCACCCTCACCCTGAGGGTACCCCGCGCAGCGGGGCCTCGAAGGGTCCTCCAGGGGTCGCGGTGGGTTCTGGAGGACCCTTCGAGGCCTCCGCTGCGCTCCGGCACCTCAGGATGAAGGGGGGTGGGTCGGATGTCGGGTCGGATCGGTGAATGCCCTCCGGACGTGGGCGCATGGCTCGGACGGCGGGGACCCTCTACGCGCCGTACAAGTCGTGGCGTCAGTCGACCGTCTTGCTAGCAAACCCGGATGATTGTCCGCGTCGCTGCAAGTGCCAGCCTGTGCAATCCAGAATTGGGGTCGCTCGTCCAGAAAAGCTGCGGCCCCGGCATCGTCGGATGCCAGGGCCGTCAGGTCGTCGGCTTGTTGCCGGGCGGCATTCAGGCTGCCTCGACGGCCTTCTTGCGGCCGGCGGTCTTGCGCGGGGCCTTGGACTTCGGAGCCTCGGCGACGACGTCCGCGGTCTCGGCGGCCTTCTGGGCGGCGGGCTTGCGGCGCTGCTGGCCGAGGCCGAGGTCCTTGGCGAGGGCCGAGCGGGCGGCGGAGTAGTTGGCCGAAACCGTCGGGTAATCGGAGGGGAGGCCGTAGCGGGCGCGGTAGGTGTCGAAGTCGAGCCCGTGCGTCGACAGGTGACGCTTGAGCGTCTTGTAACTCTTTCCGTCGATGAAGGAGATCAGCGCGTCCGGCGTGACCGACTTCTTGATCTGGCTCGTGGTGGCCTTCTCGACGGAATCTTCCGGCGCGGCTGCGGGAGCCGACAGGTTGGCGAGCGCGGCGTGGACCTGCGTGATCAGCCCCGGAAGATCAGCGGCGGGCAGCGAATTGTTCGAGACATAGGCCGACACCAGATCGGCGGCGAGTTCGACCCGGTCGAGTAGCGGAGCTGCAGTACTGTCGGACATTCGTGTGTTCCTATGTTTGCTTACGCCATAACGGACCTATGCGGATCAGAAAAAGATTCAAGTGTTTTTTTCAGTGATCGCACAGGTCCGCTGCAGTTTCCGGTACAAAAGCCCGTCACAGGTTATGATCAGCGGCGGATTGCGCCGTGACGGGGTTTGTACTGCCCCAAAAGAGGCTCAGTGCAGACCGTGTTGAACCGCCGCCGCGACAGCCTCAGGTCGCATCGTCATCTGGCGTCGGCGACTGATTCGGCGCTGTCTTGGCAATCCGCCGCCGACGGCGTCTCGGGCGCGGCTGGGGCGCCGGGGAGTCGAGCCGTTCGGCGAGCGTCAGGAACCGCGCGGCGCGGGCGAGTTGCGCGACCGTCGCGGCCGGATCCATCTCGACGATACTGACGAGTTCTTCGGCGCGCCGCAGTATACGCCCGGCCAGGGCGCCGCGCCGCTCGCGCCGCCGGCCCTCCGGCGTCAGCCGCTCCTCGCGGAACGGACCTTCCGGCCGGCACCAGCCGCGCGCCCCGGCATGCCGCGAGATCGCGGCGGCCGAGACGCCGGTGCGGCGGGCGATCTCGCGATAGGGCAGGGTGGTGGTTTCGATCAGCCCGCGGACGACCTCCAGCAAAGCCGGGTCCGGCGGCCGCCCGCTCCGCCGGACGGTTCCCGATTCGGACGGCGCAAAGGGCGACAAGCGAACGATGCCGATATCCATGTTAGGATTATCAGCACAAAATGGGCGAAAAAGCCAGGGGTGGAACAGGCGATCCAGCGCGCCCGCTTTCGCGGAGCGGGATGCGGGGCCTCCCGGACGCGGATCCAACCTGGAACAGGGGTGGAACGGCTGGAACGGGCGTTCCACCTCGGCCGACTTCAGCCGGATTCAGGGCTTCTCGCGGTCCGAAAGGACGCGAAGCCGGGCGATTCGACGGTGGGGGCGGCGATGGGGTGTTAGTCCGGCGCACATCCTGGCATGCGCCGGGTCTATCCCCGGCTGATCATGCGCCGAGGGCGGCGTCGAGATCGTCGATGAGGTCGAGGGGGTCCTCGATGCCCACCGAGAGGCGGACCACCTCCGGGCCGGCGCCGGCCGCGCGCTTCTGCGTGTCGGTGAGCTGGCGGTGGGTGGTCGAGGCCGGGTGGATCACCAGCGAGCGGGTGTCGCCGATATTGGCCAAGTGACTGAAAAGCTGGAGGTTCGAGACCAGTTTCACCCCCGCCTCGTAGCCGCCCTTCAGCCCGAAGGTGAAGACCGCGCCGGCGCCCTTCGGCGTGTAGCGCTTGGCGAGTTGATGGTAGCGGTCGGTCTCGAGGCCGGGATAGCTGACCCAGTCAACCGCCTGATGCTGCTGCAGGAATTGCGCGACCTGGAGCGCGTTGTCGGAGTGGCGCTGCATCCGCAGCGGCAGGGTCTCGATGCCGGTCAGGATCATGAAGGCGTTGAAGGGCGAGAGCGCCGGGCCGAGGTCGCGCAGGCTCAACACCCTGACGGCAATGGCGAATCCGAAATTGCCGAAGGTCTCGGAGAGCACCATGCCGGCATATTCCGGCCGGGGCTTCGACAGCATCGGGTAGCGCTCGTCGCCCTCCCAGCGGAAACTGCCGCCGTCGACGATGAGCCCGCCGATGGAATTCCCGTGTCCGCCCAGGAACTTGGTCGCCGAGTGGACGACGATGTCGGCCCCGTGCTCGAAGGGCTTGATCAGGTACGGCGTCGCCATGGTGTTGTCGACGATGAGCGGGATATTGTGCCGCTTGGCGATCGCTGAGAGGGCCGCGATATCGGTGATCACGCCGCCCGGATTGGCGATCGACTCGCAAAAGATCGCCTTGGTGCGGGGCGTGATGGCGGCCTCGAAGGTGGCCGGATCGTCGGTGTCGGCCCAGACCACGTTCCAGCCGAAGTTCTTGAAACTGTGGTTGAATTGGTTGATCGAGCCGCCGTAGAGCTTGTTCGCCGCCACGAACTCGTCACCCGGCTGCATCAGCGCATGCAGGGTCAGGAACTGGGCGGCATGCCCCGAGGCCACGGCGAGCGCCGCGGTGCCGCCTTCGAGCGCGGCGATGCGCTCCTCCAGCACCGCGTTGGTCGGGTTGGTGATCCGCGAATAGATGTTGCCGAAGGCCTGCAGCCCGAACAGCGAGGCGGCATGGTCCACGTCGTCGAAGACGAAGGACGTGGTCTGATAGATCGGCGTCGCCCGGGCGCCCGTGGTCGGGTCCGGGGTGGCTCCGGCATGGATCGCCAGGGTGTTGAAGCCGGGCTCGCGGTCGGTCATCGGGATACTCCTCGCGGAGCCGTGTACGCCCGCGGTTCCAGGCGAGGCAAGCGGCGGATCCGCCTTCGCGAGGCCCCATTCCACTACCGCTGCGAAAACGCTCGACTATAGGAGGATCATGCCGCCCTCCGCCACCCGCATCCTCGTCGCCAGCTTCGTCGGCACCGCGATCGAGTTCTACGATTTCTACATCTATGCCACCGCCGCGGCCCTGGTGATCGGGCCGATCTTCTTCCCGCCCGGAGAGCCCGCGGCACAGACGCTTCAGGCCTTCGCCACCTTCGCCATCGCGTTCGTGGCGCGGCCGGTGGGCGCGGCCCTGTTCGGGCATTTCGGCGACCGGGTCGGGAGGAAGGCGACGCTCGTCGCCTCGCTGATGATCATGGGCGCCTCGACCGTCGGCATCGGCTGCCTGCCCTCCTATGCGAGCATCGGCTGGCTCGCGCCGGCGCTGCTCTGCCTGCTGCGGGTCGGGCAGGGCATCGGCTTCGGCGGCGAGTGGGGCGGTGCGGCGTTGCTCGCCGTCGAGAACGCGCCGCCGGGGTGTCGCGCCCTCTACGGCATCGCGCCGCAGCTCGGTGCCCCGGTGGGCTTTCTGGCGGCGAACCTGCTGTTTCTCGCCCTAAATTTCGGCCTGACGTCTGAGGACTTCGCGGCCTGGGGATGGCGGCTGCCCTTCCTCGCCTCCTCCGTGCTGGTCGGGGTCGGGCTCTATGTCCGGCTGAAGCTCACCGAGACGCCGGCCTTCGCCGAAGCGCTCGCCAGGGCCGCGCCGGAGCGGGTGCCCCTGTTCGCGATGGCGACGCAGCACTGGCGGGCAACACTGCTCGGCACCCTGGCGATGGTGGCGCCCTACGCGGTGTTCTACCTCTGCACGGTGTTCGCGCTGAGCTGGGGTACCAGCCGGCTCGGCTACCCGAAGACGACGTTCCTGCTGTTCGAATGCGCCGCGATCCTGTTCATGGCGCTGGCGATCCCGCTTTCGGGCGCGGCGGCCGACCGCTTCGGGCGGAAGCCGGTGCTGCTCTCCGGCCTCGCCGTCACCGCCGGCCTCGGCGCCCTGTTCGGGCCGATGCTCGGAAGCGGGGAGGGCGCACAGGTGCTCGCCGTGCTCTGCCTCGGCCTCTTCGCCATGGGCTGGATCTTCGGGCCGATGGGCGCGGCCCTGCCGGAGCTGTTCCCGGTGCGGGTGCGCTACACCGGCGCCTCCGTGACCTACAATCTCGCCGGCATCCTCGGTGCCTCGGGCGCGCCTTTCGCCGCGCAATGGCTCGCAGGCTGGGGCGGCACCGGCGCGGTCGGGCTTTATCTGGCGGGCGCAGCCGCGATCAGTTTTATCGCGGTGGCATTCATGAGGGAATCAGGCCGCTCGAGCATCTGAAACAACCCGGTCCACCGTTGCTTCGCTCCGCTCGCAAAGACGGTGGAGGAACAGACGTCCGGCCTGGTCTCATGGAAACCGCCCGCAGGAGCGCCGGCTCACGACGACGTGGTCTCCGCTTCGTCGGGCGGGCTGGAAGCTGCCTGCCGCATCAACCGCGGCCGCCAGATCCCGAGTACGACGTTGATCGCCGCGATCGCGAGAAGCACCCAGAGCGTGTTGCGTTCCGGCCCGAGCGATTGCGCGAGCGTCGCAGGATTGACCTTGCCGACGAGCGCCGCGGCGCTGCGCTCGGCCTCCTGCTGCATCGGGCCGAGCACGCCGACGAAGCCGCTCTCGAACACTAGGATGCCGGTGGCGGCCTTCAGCCAGGCCCAGCCGGCATTGTGGAAGCCGCGCGTCATGGCGATGGCGAGCAGGCCGGCGACCAGCGTCAGTCCCAGCGAAGGGAAGAAGATCCAGGTGGCGATGGCGCCCATCGCGCCGCGCATGGCGGCATAGGCGGCAAGCGAACTCGTCGGCGGCATGACGCTCAGCATGACGAGCAGCGACGCCATCGCCCCCATCAGCCCGATCGCCCCCATCGTGTGGAGGAATTTGAGGAAGCGTCTCAAGGCGTCTCAACAACCGTGTCGGCTGGCTTTTTGGAGAGGTTAGCGCAATTGCTGGGGGCAAGGTAACCCAGTCGTCTCGACGCGCCCGACCCATGGCCGGAGCGACTATCGATCGTCGATCGTCAGCCGCTGTACGCCGCGCTTGTCGAGCACCGGCTTCTTGGAGCTGATGATCCGCGAGTTCACGCCGGTCCAGCCGATCTCCCCCGACAGGCGACCGTACTCGATCTTCGGGCAGCGGTTCATGATCACCGTGACGCCGCGCGCCTCGGCTCGCGCGGCGGCTGCGTCGTTGCGCACGCCGAGCTGCATCCAGATGAGTTTCGGGACTTCTGGCAGCGCCAGGGCCTCGTCGACGAGGCCGTCCGCCGCGATGGAATTCCGAAAGATCTCGACCATGTCGACCGGGCCGGGCAACTCCGCGAGCCGTGAGATCACCCTCATCCCGAGCAGGGTCTGGCCGGCGAGACCGGGATTGACCGGGGTGACCGCGTAGCCGCGTTCGGACAGGTACTTGAGCACGATGTAGCTCGGACGGGCCGGATTCGCCGAGGCACCGACCAGCGCGATCGTGCGCGTCGCCTTCATCAGCGCGCGGATCTGCGCGTCGGGGTAACGGTCGTGGTGGGCCAAGGGCGCGTCCATGACCGCCTTGTCGGCCAGCCGCTCTCATGCTGCAAGACTGCGATGACCGCGATGAGCCTGGACGAAACCCGCGACTTTCTCGACCGCGAGTTTCCGCAGTTGAACGACGGCGTGCGCGCCTACCACCTGGAGGCGGTCGGCCCGCTGACGGCGCGGATGCGGCTCGACCATCACGAACGGTTCCTGCGGCCCGGCGGCACGGTCTCGGGGCCGGCCATGATGGCGCTCGCCGATTTCGCGCTCTACGCTGCGATCCTCGCCAATCTCGGCCCTGTGGCCCTCGCGGTGACGACCTCGCTGAGCTTCAATTTCCTGCGCAAGCCCGGCACCGATGGGCTGATCGCCGTTTGCACCCTGCTGAAGGTCGGGCGGCGGCTCGCGGTGGGGGAGGTGCGGATCACCACGAAGGGCGGCGGCGATCTCGTCTGCCATGCGACCGGGACGTATTCGATACCGCCCCGGTAGGATTCGTCATTCGCTTACAGCCTGTCTCGGCGGAGGGCGGCAGCGGCGGGGATCCGCCACCTCGCCGGAGGTCGGCCGAAGCCGAAATCGAGAGTTCGGCGGTGTCGGGGGTGATCGATCATCGAACGGAATTGGCAGCTTTGGGGGGCGCTCGACCGATCCGGTGGTTATTTTCGCAAGTATTTTTCCAGTCATGACGTTAAACGTACGGTATATTATATAATAATACTATTATTAATACAATTTTCAGAGAACATATTTTGGCTTGCGCGCGTTGTGTTCGACCCCGAAAACTGCATTATAATTTGCTCTACCAAGGAGGATCGAATTATGTCGCGACCCGTCACGCTGCTGCTCGCTCTTACGGTCGGCCTCGCCGCCGTACCCACACTTTCTCACGCCGAGAGCTCGAAGACGAAATCGACGAACTCGGCGGCGGCGAGCGGCGCCACACAGAAGCAGGCGAGTGGCGACGATTTCGAAGAGAACCGTCGGGCTCACATGGAAAAAAGCAAGGAAAACAATGACAAGAAAGGTGCGAACTAGTTCGATAGACCTGCTCGTGTGAGGTCGCGTCCGGATACTTACATCTGTGATTTGCGACTATGCTTGCGCGATCTGAGCGGGCGAACTTTCGAGCTTCAGGATGCGTTCGGCCATTCGGCCGAACGCATCCTGAAGCATCTTCGCCGCAGGCCGGATGTCTGGCTCGGCCGCACCATCGAAGACCGCTCGGCCTAGCGCAAGACTGCGGACTCAGCGTCGGGCGACCGAGCCTTTCCGGCTCCATGCCTTCCACGGTACGACGCGCGGCGTTGCGTCCGCATAGGCGCGCCATTCGTTGCCGAAGCGCTCCTGCATCATCCGCTCCTCGCGCGGTACGCGGAAGGCATAGAGGCAGCCGAATCCGACGAGGCCGGAGAAGCCGGCGATCCAGTTCGGCAACAGGATCGCCTGGGCGAGCGCCCAGAGCCAGAACGCGCTGTACATCGGGTGGCGGACCCACCGGTAGACGCCGTCGGTTTTGAGGCGGTGGCCGTCGCGCAGTTCGAGGCTGAAGGACCATTCGCGGCCGAGGCCGCGGTGGCTCTTGTCGAACATCCAGAGGGCGAGCGCCGCGACGACGATGCCAAGAACCAGGAGCGCCGGGTTCGTCGCCCGCTCGCCGAGCTTGGCGAAACCGAACAGGCTGTAGGCGATCGGGATCACGCCAAGCCCGGTACCGGAGATCGAGAGCAGGACATTCTCGCGAACGTCCCAGTGCGAGGCGGTCACGGGGATGCGCTTGGCCCGCCGCCTGTGCGGGATCCGGATCGCGTACCAGCCCACGACGAGGGCAAGGAAGGCGAGCTTGCAGAGAAGCGGGGTCGTCATCGGGCGGCGATACGGGCGTTCGGGCCGGGGCGCAATCAGGCGGCGCAGGTCGGCGCGTTGGCGGTGATCGCGCCGGCGTCGTCGAGCCAGTCCATCGCCCCGTGCGGCGAACCGGCGAGGTCTGCGCAGAAGAACGGGCCGCAGGTGAACATGAAGTAGTCGTAACCGCTGCGCCGCGTCGCCGCGTGGAAGAACTGGTTGTGCTTGCGGAAGAAATCGAAGCGCAGCGCCCGCAGGGCCTCGGCCGAGATCATCTGCCGGAAGATCGCCTTGCGGCTGATCGGCGGATGCCGCGGCGTGAGGCCCATAGCGACGGCGGGATCGACATAGGGAAAGTTCATGACGTCGTGCTGCGACCAGTAATCGGCCCAGACGATGCGCGGGAAGGATGTCACTGCGGCGGTGGCCCGACGCAGCGGCGCGGCGGCGCTGTGCAGGCCGATCTTGAGGACCGACGAACCGATCGTGAGGAGGGCGATGCGGGTGGGGAAGGCGGTCGTGGCGTTCTCGGGCGGCAGCCCGCCCAGCAGCATCTCCGCGAAATGCAGGATCATCACGGCGCCGAGGCTGTGGCCGATGAGCAGGACCTCGTCATAGGTGCCGGCCTCGATCGCGGCCTGGACCTCGCTGCGGCTCTCGTCGAGCCGCGCGGCGAGTTCTGGCTCCAGCCGGCGCGCCAGGATGCTGGCGAAGGCCCAGTCCTCCAGCAGGATGAACAGGTAGAATTTCCTGGAGAAGAACGCGAAGCCGGCCGCGAACGCGGCGATCCCGACGAGCGACCCGAACCACGGCCCGATCGAGCCGGACGACCATCGTGCCGCGAAATAGCCGGCGAGCACGGAGGCGAGCATCATCGCCAGCGGCGCGATGGTGAAGATCGCATAGCGCCAGCCGTGGCGAAAGTAACCGAAGATCGCGCGATCGAGCACGAAGTCGAGCAGGCCGCGTATGCCGAGCACGATGCGACCGAGCAGGGGCCTATGGTGGCCCTGTGCGATCAGGTCGTCGAGGCGGATGATGCGATAGTCGGTCCGCGTCCGCCAGTCGGGGCCGGACGCCTCCGCCTGCCAGCGCGCCTGCCGCGGCAGAACCTCGGGCACACCGGTCCCGGTCCGGGCTGACCAAGTCTCGCCGAATGTCGTGAGATCGCGGGCGAAACGCCGGTGAAAGCGCTCCGGCGCGGTCAGCTGGTAGCCGTGGATGTGGACGACCAGCCGATTGCGAACGGTCGGTGCGGCGGTGACTGTCATACCACCGCCGGGATTACCGGGCGGCAGCGAGAGACAGCGCGGTGCGGCGGTCGTTACCTTCGTTCATCTTGCGCATGCCGTTGATGAAGTCGGCCGGCATCAGCAGCGAACCGGGAGCCTTGAGGCCCATGAAGTTGCCGACATCGGCGACCCAGCTGCTGCAATTGTTGAAGATCGCGTGCCAGGTGCCCGACGTCGCCTGCTTGTTCTTGATGTAGGCGACGATGCGCCGGAACTCGGGTTCGTCCACCACGACGCGGTAGCGGGCCGAGACGTACTCATCCTCGAGGTCGCCATCGCTCGGTCCGGTCTCGGACTTCACGGGGATGAGGTGGCCGAGCATCCAGGGCTGAGCGCTGTCGCCCGCCGGGTGCAGGCCGGCCACGACGCGGTCGACGAGCTGACCCTTGGCGTTCACCCGGCCGTACATGATGAAGGTGTGGCCGTAGCTCATCGCGTAGCGCGAGCGGAATTCGATCGCGTACTGTGTCTTGCCACGGGGGCTGTATTGCCGTCCTTCTGCGCCGTTGCCGCTACGGGCGGCGTCGGCGGGCTGCGAGGCGAGGCCGAGGGCGAGAACGGTGGCCGTCAGGGAGAGAAGGGAGAGCCGGCTTAGGATCCGCGTCGCCCGGACGCGTCCAGTCAATTCGCGAAGGGTGCCCATAGGCCAGCGCTCCAAAAGCGTTTGCATCTAACTCTTGCCGATTCCGGCGGCTGACAAAGTTGGGGGTTCGCTCATGGCGAACCCCCGAGGCCGTCTAGTTCGGATACCGGTCGATAAATACTGAGTCTTCTAAGAGATCAGTACTTGGAGATGACCGGAGCGGCGACGGGCGGCGGGGCCTTGCCCTTGCCCTTGCCGATGCAGGCCGAAGCGTTGAGGGCAACGACGGCGGCGAAAGCGATCAGAACGACACGCTTGGTGGTGGAGGAGGTGATCATCGTGGTCTCCGACTCAGTTCCGAATGAACAACCTCAGCTTACGTTATGGCCAAGCTGGCAATAGTGCAGAAAAACCACAGTGCCTTCGCATTGCCCCATTCCGGGCCAGGCCGGTCGATCCGGTAGGTCCGCAGGTAGTAACCACGCCGGTGTGGAACGCTCTCTGACAGAGAGAGATTCAACCCTCGGATGCGACATCCCGCCACGGATTTGCGTTGTCCGCGAACCGTACGACGCTGGCTAACTCTGGCGTGTGTGTTGCAGAAATGTCAGCCCCTTGGTGCGATGCACGAACGGCCGGCCCGACGTTTGCGGCGGCATTGTCTTGCCGTCCATCAAGGCCATGCCCAGCCTGCAGCGGCGCCGACAGCGTTCGGGCTATCCATTAATTCCGTGCTCGGCGAAACGATCATTGCGGTATCTTGATACCTTTATCGTGAACCCATTCCATTTGTTGAGGTTTTCGGACAGGTCGCGGTTCGATATTCCTTGACGGCCGGCCGTTCGGCCCGTATGCACCGCTCGAACGCCGCTGCGTCCCCGACGCGGCGGCGCCTTGTTTCAGAACACCGGCACGGAATCAGCCATGAAAACCACCTCGCTGAAGGCCGCCGACGTCGACAAGAAGTGGCTCGTGATCGATGCGGAGGGCCTCGTCGTCGGTCGTCTCGCCTCGATCGTGGCGATGCGTCTGCGCGGCAAGCACAAGCCCGCCTACACGCCCCACGTCGATTGCGGCGATAATGTCATCGTCATCAATGCCGACAAGGTGAAGTTCACCGGTCGGAAGTACGAGCAGAAGAACTACTACCACCACACCGGCTATCCGGGTGGCATCAAGGAGCGCTCGGCCAAGTACATCCTCGAGGGTCGCTTCCCCGAGCGCATCGTCGAGAAGGCCGTGGAGCGCATGCTGCCGCGCGGCCCGCTCTTCCGCCAGATCATGGGCAACCTGCGCGTCTACAAGGGCGCCAGCCATCCGCACGAAGCCCAGCAGCCGCAGACGTTCGACGTCGGCGCCCTCAACCGCAAGAACGTGAGCGCTTGATCATGGCGACGCTTCAGTCCCTCTCCGACCTCAACCGGTCGAACACCGACACGACCAATCCCGAGCAGCAGGCTCCGGTCCGCGTCCAGAAGATCGACAAGCAGGGCCGCGCCTACGCCACCGGTAAGCGCAAGGACGCGGTCGCCCGCGTCTGGATCAAGCCCGGCAACGGCACCGTCGTCGTCAACGGCCGCACCATCGAGGTCTACTTCGCCCGTCCGGTGCTCCGCATGATCCTGCGCCAGCCGCTTGAGATCGTCAGCCGCGTCGACCAGTACGACATCACGGTCACGGTGAAGGGCGGCGGCCTCTCGGGTCAGGCCGGCGCCGTGCGCCACGGCCTCTCGAAGGCGCTGACCTACTACGAGCCGGAACTGCGCGCTCCTCTCAAGCGTGAAGGCTTCCTGACCCGCGATCCGCGCGTCGTCGAGCGCAAGAAGTACGGCCGCAAGAAGGCTCGCCGCAGCTTCCAGTTCTCGAAGCGCTGATTTTTTCGAGGTTGTACTGCGAAGGGCGGATCCGAAAGGATCCGCCCTTTTCGTTTGTCGAAATGCTTCGAGCGCCGTTCACTCCGGAAGCGCGAACACCACCAGGGCGTCGCCGGTACCAAACCCCGAGCCTTTCGTGAACGAAGCCCCGCCTGCGGCCACCGCCACGTACTGCTTCCCGTCGATCGAATAGGTCACCGGCGGCCCACCGATGCCGGCGCCGCACTGGAAGCGCCAGAGCAGCTTGCCGGTGGCCGTGTCGTGCGCATCGAGATGCCCGTCTTCCTCGCCGGAGAAGACGATTCCGCCGGCGGTGGCGAGCGTGCCACCAGAGAGTCGGCTGCCGGCCTTGGCGCTCCAGGCCACCGCACCGCCCTTCGACAAGTCGACCGCCGTCAGCGTGCTGAAGGCCGGCTCGCCTTTGGCCTCACCGGTCTCGGTGTAGCGGATCTCCGGCCGACCGTTCGCCGCAGGTACGGTCTTCACCGTGTAGGTCGCAGCGCCGTGCCGAACCTGGACGAAGGCCAGCCCGGTCTTCGCGTCGTAGGAAACCGGGTGCCACGATACGGCGCCGAGCGGCCCCGGGCTGACCACCGTGCCCTCCTGGCTCGGCGGAACGAACAGGTTCCTCTGGGTGATCAGCGGCGCGGATTTGGCAAGCAGCCGCCCGTCCTTACGGTCGTGGACGTAGATCCAGCCGAGCTTGCTCGCCTCGGCCACGGCCTTCACCGGCCCCTTGTCGGTCGGGTAATCGAGCAGGAAGGGCGGGCTGGCGACGTCGTAGCCCCAGGTCTCGTGCGGCACCTGCTGGAAGTACCAGCGCAGCCCTCCCGTCTTCACGTCGAGGGCGACGAGACTCATCGTGTAAAGGTTGTCGCCCGACCGGGTCAGGCCGAAATTCTGCGGGGCCGGATTGCCGGTGCCGAAATAGATCAGGCCGAGATCGCGGTCATAGGCCGGGGTCATCCAGAGCGAGCCGCCGCCGACCTTCCAGGCCTCGCGGTTCTTGTCCGCCGCAGCCTTCTCGGCGGGGATATCGCGGTGGAGCGGCAGGCCGTCGGTGGTCTTATCGACGTAGCCGCCCTCCCAGCCGTCCTGCTTGGTCACGTACCAGCGCCAGCGCTCCTCGCCGGTCGTGGCGTCATAGGCCGCGAGCCAGCCGCGGCGGCCGTAGCCGCCCTCGATGCCCACCACCGAGCCGCCGTCGAGGCCACCCTTGTCGTCCTCGACATGCAGGCCGTAGCCCGCGCCGGTAACGCCGACGATGACGAGGCCCTCTGCGACCAGCGGTGGCATCTTGAAGCCGAGGCGGCTCGATCCCTGCACCGCCTTGTCGCCGAGCTGCGCCGCGAGCCCCGAGGCCGTCTCGGTCTCGCCCTCCTCGGGCCGCACGGCCTCGATGTCCCAGACGAGCTTGCCGGTCTTGGCGTCGAGCGCGATGACGCGCCCGTCCATCGTCGCCTCGTAGACGAGACCGCCGGACACTGCGACGCCGCGATTCGAGGGTGGCCCGAAGATCTTTTCAGTGCGGGCCTTGTGCGTATAGGTCCACAGCACCCGGCCGGACTTCGCCTCGAGCGCGGCGACGTGGTTGCCGGTTGCCGAGACGTACATCGTGCCGTCAACGATCACCGGTTCGGCCTGGAAGTAGCCCGTGGTGCCGGTCTGGAAGATCCAGGCGGGTCGAAGCCTGCCAACGGTATCGCGGTTGATCGCGTCCAATGCCGAGGCGTGGCGATTGGAGTGATCGCCTCCGAACACCGGCCAGTCTTCTGCCCGAGTAGGGAGGGAGACCAAGGCGAGGGCCAGCGCGAGTGCGAACGATCTTGCATGGTGAGACATGCGGCCGGATCCTCCGTGAAGTCTCTTTGCGCCGCTGTTAAGGGATGCTGCTGCCGCTGTCGAAGGGCCGGCCTTCCGCCTTTTTCGCGATATGCGTGCGAATCCAAGCATCCGTTCGGTCGCGTTGGACGTCGGCGAGCGCTTGAAGAGCACTCTGACGATCGCCGCCGTGATGAAGACCGCCAAGGATGCCGATGCGGTTTTCGGCGGAAGTCGCCTTCGCCAAGCCTTCTCACGTCAGGCTGCGGACGATCATAACCGTTCTGACGATGATGGCTCAGCGCTGCGCAGCCGACGATTGGATGACTTCGATTCAAGTCCGTGTCGCGAGCGTAGTGAGTCGACCACGGGGGCGACATTCGCCAATAAGCTGAAACGGCTTCGGGTTCCTTCGCTACCTTCGCGAGGATCGTCTTGCGGCCTGGGGTCGTATGATCCGACGCCCAATCCCATCATCGACGCCGCTGGTCAGAGCTTCCCGAGCAGTGGGAAATCCTGGCTCAGCGTCGATTCCATCGGCATCGGGGTCTCGCGGCGGCGCGGACGGCGATTGAGAACCTGCTTCAGCTTCGTCTTCAGCAGCGGGATATCGAACGGCTTCAACAGGAAGGCGTCGGCGCCGGCGAGATGCGCGAGGTTGACGTCTTCGAAGTCGAAGGTCGCCTCGGTCAGGATGAAGGGCGTGTTCATCAGCGCGTTGTCGGCGCGAATCTCGCGCAGCAGCGTCAACCCGTCCGTCGGCTCCAAGTCGAGATCGCAGATGACCAGAGCGTATTTCCGCGCGCGCATGCGCTCCAGCGCCTCGACGGTGTCCGAGACACCATCGACCTCGGGAAAACCCAGACGCGTCATCAACTCGACGACGAGCCGCAGCAGCTTCGGCTGATCGTCGACGATCAGGATCGCGGGGGTTTCGCTCATGGCGTTGTCTGTGGATTCCATCCTGGAGGTCAGACGAAAAGATGGTCGATGCCCTGCTTCGACATCGTGTCTTGCTGGAGCGTCGTTGCGAGATTGTGAATCGTGCTGGCCTTCGGCGTCCCGCGCTGGAGCATCGGCAGCAGGCCGGCCTTGGTGAAGTGGGTCTCGCTCGCGCCGCCGCGTACGCCGGTGGTGAACGAGGTCACGAAGGCGCGTTTGTTGATTTCACGCCATTCCACGATCTTCACGTCGCGATGGCGTGCATCCGCCGAGATGCGCTGAAAGGTTTCGTTCACCGACATGCGTTCGCCCTCGATGATCTGGACGGCGAAGTTGCCCTCGACGATCAGGAAGCTCGTGATCACCGCGAATTCGTTCTTTTTCTGCGCGTGCTTGGTGATCTCGCTGATCTGGCGGGCGCGGGTCGGCGCATCGGCGGCGAGATTGAGCCGCGAGAAGTAGATCAGGTTGACGAGGCTCGTCCGCTTGGGCCGCATGGGATCGTCAGGCTTCCGTCGTCTTGCCCATCGTTTCGGGCACGCTCCCGATATCCTAGGAGATCTGTCGATAACGCCGCGTAAACGCCGGGGCCGCTCGGCAAGACTTGCCGGGCAAGGCGTCGCACCGGGCCGGACTCTGCAGGGTCTTTCTAGGCTGGGCTCAACGATTTCAAAGACTTGACGCTGGCACGGGGGTTGCGCCGGTCCATCCCGAGGATTGGGCCGCATCGGCGGCGCACGGGGTATCGGTCATGGACGTTTTCACCGCGTTGCAGACGGCAGTCTCGGGACTCAAGGCGCAGTCCTATGCCCTCGACAACATCTCGGGCAACATCGCGAACTCCCAGACCACGGGCTACAAGCGCATCGACACGAGCTTCGTCGACCTGATCGCCGAGCAGACGCCGCGGCGCGAGGTCGCCGGCAGCGTCGGAGCCTATTCGCAGCTCACCAACACCATCCAGGGCAACGTCTCCTCCACCGGCGTCGCCACCAACATGGCGCTGAACGGCCAGGGCTTCTTCGTCGTCCAGAAGAAGAGCACCGATGCCGCTGGCACGACATCCTTCTCCGGCAACAATCTCTATACGCGGCGTGGCGACTTCGCCCCGGACAAGGACGGCTTCCTCGCCAACGGCGCCGGTTCCTACCTCACCGGTCAGACGCTCGATCCGATCACGGGCACGACGACGTCGACCGGCCCGATCAAGATCTCCAACTCGATCCTGCCGGCCAAGGCCACCACGTCGATCAGCTATTCGGCGAACCTTCCGAAGACCCCGACCACCACCAACACCACCACGACGGCGGGCTCGGAACTCCTCGGCGCCTTCGCCGACGGCTCGGATGCGCGCATCACCAGCGGCACCGGAACCGGAACGGTGTCCTCCACGAACTCGCAGAGCTTCATCGACAGCAGCATCGCCGGCCCCTCGCTCACCGCCTACACCGCGGCTGGATCGCCAGTCAGTCTGCAAACGCGCTGGGCCAAGGTGCAGAACGCCGATTCCACGACGACACCCGCGACGAGCGACACCTGGAACCTGTTCTACGCGGACAAGAGCAGCGTCACCGGCAGCAACACCAGTTGGACCAATGTCGGGCAGGCCTTCGCCTTCAATGCGAGCGGGCAGCTCACTTCGCCGACGACGACGGCGGTCACCATTTCCAACCTCACGGTGGATGGTGCTTCGGTCGGCAATGTCAGCCTGAACTACGGCACCGGCGGCCTGACGGAATACGCCTCGACCACGGGCCGCGTCACGACCAATACGCTCCAGCAGAACGGCTACGCCTCGGGCACGCTGAACACGGTCGAGGTGACCGAGGACGGCAAGATCATGGGCACCTACTCGAACGGGACGACGGTCGCGCTCGCCAGCGTCGACGTGGTGAATTTCACCAACGACGACGGGCTGCGGCCCGATTCCCTCGGCAACTACCAGCAGACGTCCTCTTCCGGCGAACCCATTGCCGGGCTCAAGGGGACGACGGTGGTCGGCGGCAACATCGAGCAGTCGAATACCGACATTGCCAGCGAATTCTCGAAGATGATCGTAACCCAGCAGGCCTACTCTGCGAACACGCGCGTCATGTCGACGGCGCAGACGATGATGTCCGATCTCATGAACATCATCCGCTGAGCAGGGCGAAGATCCAGACTTTACGCTGATGCGGCTCTCGACCGGGCAACCGGCGAGACGCGGCATCGGGCAATGTTTCGAAGGAGCCTCAGGTGTCGATCAATGCCCTGAACACCGCGACTGCGGGCCTGCGCCTGACACAGGCTCAGATCGGGATCGTCTCGCAGAACGTCGCGAATGCGGGCACGGTCGGTTACATCAAGCGCACGCTCGATTCCGTCACGACCGGGCCCGGCAACTCCGGCGTCGCCACCGGAACCGTCGGTCGAACTCTCGATGCGGCGGCGCTGAAGCAACTCCGGCTCGAAACTTCCGGTGCCGCCTATACGGCGCTGAACGCGGCCGTGCTCACCCAGGTCGATAAACTCTACGGAACGCCGGGCTCCTCGAACGCCCTCGACGGGCTGGTGAACGGGTTCGCCTCCTCGCTCCAGACGCTCGCCGCGAATCCGAGCGCCTCGGCGGCGCGCAGCGGTGCCGTCACCGCCGCGTCCAGCCTCGCCGCCAAGATCGGCAGCGTCGCGAACAGCGTGCAGGACCTGCGCACCGCGATGGAATCGCAACTCTCGCAGGATACCGCCCAGGCGGGCACCCTGCTGACCTCCATCGCCGATCTCAACACGCGGGTGCAGTCGGCCGGAGACGGTGCCAGCAAAGCGGACCTCCTCGACCGGCGCGACCAAGCCATCAACGCGTTGTCCGCGCTGATGGATGTGCAGACGGTGGGGCAAAGCGACGGTTCGGTCTCCGTCTTCACCACGACCGGGGTCACCCTCGTGGATCGCAGCAACGCCACGAAGCTGTCCTTCGATAGCCGGGGCACGCTCTCGCCGAATGCGACCTACTCAACGGATTCCTCCAAGCGCGGCGTCGGTACCATCACGGCTGTCATCCCGGGCGGCGCGTCCATCGACCTCGTCGCCTCCGGGGCGATCCGCTCGGGCTCCATCGCCGCAGCCTTGGAGCAGCGCGACACGGTACTGCCCCAGGCTCAGCGCCAGCTCGACGATCTCGCCGCCGGCCTGTCGCGTTCGATGTCGGACAACCTCGCCTCCGGAACCGCGGCGACCGATGGCACCCGATCCGGTTTCGACATCGACCTTAACGGTCTCAGCGCCGGCAACGGCATCACGCTGACCGTCAAGGATGCTTCGGGCATCCAGCGCAACCTGATCTTGATGCCGTCCTACCTGACGCCGCCGGCCACCGCCGCCGCGTCCGCCACGGACGATTCCGGCGCCACCGTCGTGCCGTTCACGATCCCGGCCTCGTCTGCGTCGCGGGATCCCGCCACGATCGTGGCCGCGATCTCTACCGCGCTCGGTTCGAGCTTCAGGGTCTCAGGCGCCGGAGGCAGCACATCAGGCACCGTCCGCATCCTCTCGAACGGCGGCGGCTCGCCGACCCTGCTCGCGGCAAGCGCCAGCGTGACCCAGGCCACGTCGCCGACCGACACGCAGAGTGGTAGCGCCCAATTGGCGCTCTTCGTGGATTCCGGCCGCAACAACGGGCTCTTTACCGGCTCCTTCGATGGCGGATCCCAGCTGACCGGGTTCGCGCAGCGCATCGCCGTCAACCCGAACGTTGCGACCACGACTGCCACCCTCGTCGCCACATCGGGAACGGCCGCATCGAGCGATTCGACGCGGCCGCAGGCGCTGTACACTGCGCTGACCGGCACCCAGCGGACCTTTTCGTCGTCGAGCGGCATAGGCGGCGTCAACGCGCCGACGACTTCCACAGTGAGCGGTTTCGCGCAGTCGATCATCGCCTCTCAAGGGGCTGCGGCCGCCTCGGCGCAAAATCTCGATGAGGGCCAGAGCGTAGCCTTGGCCACGGCGCAGGGTCGGTTCTCGACTCAGTCCGGCGTCAACATCGACGAAGAGATGTCGAAGCTCATCGAACTCCAGACTGCCTACACCGCCAATGCCCGGGTGCTCACCGCCGCCCGCGACATGATCGACACGCTTCTCAGGATTTGAGGCGCAGCTCCATGACCTCGATCAATACCTTCGCTGCCGGCAGCTACGCCGCCGACCGTACCGCCGCGAGCCTTGCCGGTCTCAAGAGCCGTCTCGACGGGCTGACGACGCAGCTCGCCAGCGGCCGCGCCGCCGAAACCTATGGTGGCCTCGGCTCGGCGCGCACGTCGAGCCTCAGCGCCCATGCCACGATCAGCGCCCTCGACGGCTATACCGCGGCCATCGCCAGCTCGACTACGCGGGTGACCTTAGCCGCCACGAGCCTGACGCAGGTCAAGACGCTCGGCGACAAGTTGCGGACCAGCCTGGCCTCGGCCTCCCTCTCGACCACTGGCACCGGCGTTACCACGAGCACCACGCTGGCACGCTCGAACCTCGATGCCGCTCTCGACGCCCTGAACCAGTCGGTGGCGGACAAGTATATCTTTGGTGGCCGCAGCACTGACACCGCGCCGGTGATCTCGTCCGACATCATGCTGAAAGGTGACCCCTCCACCGGCCTCGCCGGTCTCGAGACCTTGATCGCCGAGCAGAAGAACGCCGATCTCGGAGCGGACGGCAATGGCCGGCTTACGCAGACCCAGACCGGATCGACGGTCCTGCTCACGGAAGATGCCAGTGCCAAGGCGCGCGCAAATCTCGGCTTTTCGCTCGTCTCGGCCGTCAGTTCCAATTCTGCCGGCGTATCGGCGACCCTGACGGCCGGAACCGCTGCGAACGTCGATCTCGCCTTCGCGAGCCAGCCGAGCGACGGCGATCGTGTCCGTGTCGCAGTGCTGCAAGCCGACGGCAGCCAGAAGATCCTCGACCTCTCGGCCCGTACCACGGCGCTGCCGGGCTCGAGCGACAGTTTCGCTATCGGCGCGACGCCGGCCGACACGGCCGCCAACCTCAAGGCCCTGCTCGGCACCGCGTCCATCGCAAGCGTTCAGAGCGCCAGCCCGCCCGGGATTTCGGCCGCCTTCGGCGGAGGCAGTCCGGCCGCTCTGTCGCTCTCCGCCGGCACGCCCGTCGCCGGAGACACATTGACCCTCAAGGTCGGGATGCGCGATGGGACGACCCAGAGCATCACTCTGACTGCAGCAGCGACCGCGGATTCCACCTCCGCGACGAATTTCGCCATCGGCGCTACGCCGGCAGACACGGCTGCCAACCTCTCGGTGGCGGTATCGAATGCCCTGAAGCAAGCAGGCGGCACAGCACTCGCCGCGAGTTCGGCGATACGGGCCTCGGAGAACTTCTTCGACGGCTCGTCCTCGCCGGGTCTCGCGCCGCGACGGATGGCAGCGGATGGCAGTGGCTATGCCGAGACAGCGAGCAAGAGCACGGTCATCTGGTACACCGGCGACGATGCGGCAACTGATCCGCGCGCGACTGCCAGCGTCCAGGTCGGTGCAGACAGAAACGTCTCGATCGGTGCCCGGGCCAACGAGGCTCCGCTGCGCGAGACGCTCGCCGCTTTCGCAGCGCTTGCTGCCGGCGGTTTCACGGATTCGACCGGCACACAGAACGTAGCGCTCTTCCAGGCCACCGCAGATCGGGCGAAAACCCTGGTGACGCCCGCAGACGGCAAGACCGATGTCGCCGATCTCGTGGGTGAATTCGGTGTCGCGTCGAACAGCATGGCCGACGCCAAGGCCCAAGCGCAATCCACCAAGACGGCGCTTCAGGATTCCCTCGAGGGTGTCGAGACGGTCTCCACCGAGGAGGTCGCCGCGAAGCTGTTGACGCTGCAGACGCAGCTGCAGGCCAGCTATCAGGTCACCTCGATGCTCTCGAAGCTCTCGCTGGTGAACTACCTCTCGTAGACCTCAACAAAACCGGTCCGAAACGAAAAGAGCCGCCCTGAGGGGGCGGCTCTCGATCGTTCGGGCCCGACTTCGGCGACTACTCGCCGATATCGCTTGCCTCGGTCTTTTCGGGGGCGGCACCCTCTTCACCGGCCTTGTAGCGCGTGCGGCGCCGACGGGGCTTCGGCGCAGGTGCTGAATCGTCACCGGTCGCCTCGTGCTGCGGGGTTGCCGCCGGCTCGGGGGTGGATCGAGTCGGCTCGGCATTCGTCTCGGGTACCGGGGTCGGATTGCGCGTCGCCGTCATCAGGAAGGCGGGCAGGGCCGACGTTTCGTCGACGGCGTGGCGAGGAGCCTCCTCGCGGTTGCGGCGCTCGCGACGGGGCTGCGCGCTGCGGGGAGCGGGCGCCTCGTCGCGACTCGCCTCTTGCCGGGGAACGTCCTGGCGGGGGGCGTCTTCGCGAACCGGTTCCTGACGAACGGCGTCCTGACGTACAGGCTCCGAGCGGCTGAATTCCTGCCGGGTGCGGTCCGGGCGGCCACCGTCCTGGCGATTGAAGTTGCCGCGGCCGTTCTCGTAGCGCGGCTGGTCCTGTCGAGGCTGATCTTGCCGCGGCTGATCTTGGCGGGGCTGATCCTGATGTGACGGATCATGCCGGGCGGCGTCCTGGCGCGAATAGTCCTGACGACCGTAATCCTGGCGGCTCTGTTCGGAGCGACCCTGATCCTGCCGCCCGTAATCCTGGCGAGGCTGGTCTTGCCTGGATTGATCCTGCCTTGGCTGGTCCTGACGGAACTCGCCGCGGTTGTAGTCCTGGCGATTGTTGTCGAAACGCTGCGGACGATCGTTCCGGTTCTGAAAGCGGTTGGGCCGGTCGTTGCGATCCTGGCCCTGGCTCCGGTCCTGACGGTTTTGATCCGGACGATCGTTGCCGCGATTCTGCTGCCGCGATTCATAATCCTGGCGCTCGAAAGGCTGCGGCTGCTGGGCCGCGTCGCCGTAATCATCGCCACCGTAGCCCTGGCGGCCCTGATCGGCGCCGTCCTCATCGCCCTCTTCCTCGTCGTCGAAGCCATTGCGGGCATAGCCCTGCGAGGCCTGCGGACGGTTCGGCTCCTGGGCGCCGGTGATGATGCGGAAGTAGTGCTCGCCGTGCTGGAAGTAGTTCTCCGCAGCCACGGGATCCCCGCTCGCGAGGGCGTCGCGGGCCAATTGCGCATATTTGTCTGCGATGTGCTGGGCGGTGCCGCGGACCTTGATGTCAGGTCCGTTGGACTCGTAGGACCGGGTCAGCGGATTGGGACCCTTGGGCCGGTTTCGGCCGCGCATCCGTCTGTTCTGGTTTGGTCTCATCGGCCTCGATTGACCCTTCACTCGCAGCGAAAATTATCTCTGACAGAGGTGGACCGGCGGCGCGTGCGGGCCGTCCGCAACCGAGCACAATGCTCGCTGCGGGATGCCTCGCAGGTCGATCCGTGATCTTTCACGTCGTGCGTGCCGTCGTCTTGTCCGATCGGAGCCCGTGCTCGCACCAAGGCGCGCTTGCGGGTTGACCTTCGACTGTCAGGTTCGATGCCATCGTGCTTGGCGGCCAGCTTGGCTGTGATGCCGAGTGCGCGTCCGCTCGATGGTGGGGCGATCGTCCGAACCGAAGGCGATGCTGACCGAACCCGATCCTACCGCAGCCCGTCTTAACGGGCCGTTCACGATCTACACCCTGAACGTAATGGCTGATCGTCTCCGCAACAAGCATTTTTTCATGCCGATGCAATCATCGCACGACTTTGTTGTTGGCTGACGTGGCGTCGAACGGTGGCCGAAGCGTGACGACGCGCGCATGACCGGCGAGATCGCAATCGATCCCCCCTACGTGGAAGCCCGCGTCGCGACCGAGCCCGGCGACGGCCTCGGCCTGATCGTGGCCGATCTCTAGTAGGAGGGCACCGTCCATCACGAGCAGCCCCGGCCGCGCGGCGATACCATCGATGATCGCCCGAAAGGCGTCGAGTCCGTCGGCGCCGCCGTCCAGCGCCTCCGCGGGATCGTATCGGCGCACCTCCTCGGCGAGCGTCGGGATCACGCCACTAGCGATGTAAGGCGGGTTCGACACGATGAGGTCGAAGGGCCCGCAAACGGCCGCGCACCAGTCTCCGCGTAGGAAGGCGGCGCGGTAGCCGACGCCGTTGCGCTCGGCATTTTTTCGCGCGGTGGCGAGGGCGTCCGCCGATCGGTCGATGCCGATGCCGCGCGCGCTCGGCCATGCGCAGAGCAATGCGATCAGGATGCAGCCCGAGCCGGTGCCGAGATCGAGGATGGTCGGGGAGGGCACGGTGCCCAGCCGCAGGGCGGTATCGACGAGCGTTTCCGTATCCGGTCGCGGCACCAGCGTCCCGGGTGACAAGGCGAAGGTCAGCCCGCGAAACTCCCATTCGCCGAGGATCCGGGCCACCGGTTCCCCTGCGAGCCTTCGCGCGAGCGCTTCCGTGAGGGCATTCGCTTCCTCCTGTCCGACCGGCACGTGGCCGCGTAGGGCCAAGTCGGTCGAGGTCAGACGGAGAATGTGGAGGAACAGGAAGCGAGCGTCGCCGCGCGCTTCGGCAATTCCCGCCTGCTCGAGCGCCTGGGCCATCCGGCGGAGTGCCTCGACGCGGGAGCGGCTCGGCTCGATGGGAATGCTCATGGTCGATGCCGCGGCGGCGCGTGCGTCACGCCATGCCTTCGGCCGCGAGCAATTCGGCCTGATGCTCCGTGACGAGCGCGTCGATGACTTCGTCCAGCGCCGTGCCGGCCATGATCTCTTCGAGCTTGTACAGCGTGAGGTTGATGCGGTGGTCGGTCACCCGCGCCTGCGGAAAGTTGTACGTGCGGATGCGCTCCGAACGGTCGCCGGAGCCGACCTGGGCCTTGCGATCGGCAGCGCGGACCGAATCCTTGGCGGTCCGCTCCGCGTCGTAGAGTTTTGCACGCAGCAACGACATGGCGCGCGCGCGGTTCTTGTGCTGCGAGCGCTCTTCCTGGACGAACACCACTATCCCCGTGGGCAGGTGGGTGATGCGGATCGCCGATTCCGTCTTGTTGACGTGCTGGCCGCCAGCGCCCTGTGCCCGCATGGTGTCGATCTTCAGGTCGGAATCGTTGATGACGATATCGACCTCCTCGGCCTCCGGCAGTACCGCGACGGTGGCCGCCGAGGTGTGGATGCGGCCTTGCGTCTCGGTCTCCGGCACGCGCTGAACGCGGTGCGCGCCGCTCTCGAACTTGAGGCGGGAGAACACGCCGCGTCCGTTCACCTCGGCGAAGATTTCGCGATAGCCGCCCATGGTGCCCTCGCTCTGCGAGATCACCTCGACGCGCCAGCCCTTGGCCTCGGCATACTTTGCGTACATCTCGAACAGGTCGCCGGCGAAGAGGGCCGCCTCGTCGCCGCCGGTGCCGGCGCGGATTTCGAGGATCGCGCTCTTCTCGTCGGCCGCGTCCTTCGGCAGCAGAATGAGTTGGAGGCCGCGATGCGCCTTCTCCAGCGCCTCTTCGGCCTCGGGCTTCTCGTCGGCGGCGAGCGCGCGCAACTCGGCATCGCCTCCGGCGATCAGCGTCTCGATGCCGGAGAGGTTGTCGATCGCGGCCCGATAGGCCTGGATCGAAGCGACGACGCCGTCGAGGCCCGACAATTCACGGGAGAGCGCGACGAAGCTCTCCGCATCGGCCGAGCCGGTGCTCAGCATCGCGGTGACGATGTCGTGCCGCGCCAGGATGGCGTCGAGGCGATCGGAGGGAATGGGGGTCATCGTCCTGCGGGACTAGGCGTGAAAAGGAACGGAAGATGGCGTTTGGCGGCGTCTGGACTGGCAGAGCCTAGATAGGCACGCCCTTCGCCTTCGCGAAGGCGGTGAGCGCGGGCCGGAGCGAAGCGCCGTCCGTCGCCTTGGCGAGTTCGGCCTCGATCAAGGCGCGGACTTCTTCGGCCTCGATCGAGAGAACCATCGCCTTCACCGGCCCGATCGAAGCCGGCGACATCGAGAAGTTGCGGAAGCCGAGGCCGATCAGGGCCATGGCTTCGAGCGGGCGTCCACCGATCTCGCCGCAGACCGTCACCGGGCAACCCATGGCCTCGGCGCGGTCCGCGATCAGCCGGAAAGCCCGCATCGCCGCGCCGCAGAGGGGATCGAACCGGTCAGCGACGCGCCGGTTCTCGCGGTCGACCGCGAACAGGAACTGCATCAGGTCGTTGGAGCCGACCGAGAGAAAATCCGCCTCGCGGGCGATCTCGTCGATCTGGAACAGCAGCGAGGGCACCTCGACCATTGCACCGAGCTTGCAATCGGTCGGCAGAGGATAGCCGTGGCGGCGCAGATGCGCCTTCTCGCGCTCGACGATGCCGCGGGCGCGGGTGAACTCCTCCACCGTCGCCACCATCGGGAACATGATCTTGATGGCCCGCCCGCCGGCCGCCTTGAGCAGCGCGCGCAGCTGCACCCGCAACAGGGCAGGGCGGTCGAGGCCGATGCGGATCGCGCGCCAGCCGAGAGCCGGATTCTCCTCTTCCAGGCTCGGCATGTACGGCAGGATCTTGTCGCCGCCGATGTCGAGGGTCCGAATGGTGACGGGCAGATCGCCGGTGGCGGCGAAGACCGCCTCGTAGAGCGTCTGCTGCTCGGCGGCCGACGGCATCCGCTGGGCAACCATGAACTGCAGCTCGGTGCGGAACAGGCCGATGCCTTCCGCGCCGGTCTCGGCGAGATGGCTGAGGTCGATCAGCAGGCCGGCATTGAGGTGCAGCCCGATGCGGACCTTGTCGCGGGTCGTCGCCGGCACGTCGCGGAGCGCCCGGTATTGCTCCTGGCGCCGGGCGCGCAGGCGGGCCTGCTCGGCATAGGCCGACTCGATTTCCGGCGAGGGCCGCACCTGGATCTCGCCAGCACCGCCATCGACGATGATCGCATCGCCCGAATCGCAGAGCGCCGTGGCGTTGGCGATCTCGCCAACCGCGGGAATGCCCAGCGCCCGCGCGACGATGGCGATGTGGCTGGTCGGGCCGCCTTCCTCCAGCACTACGCCGCGCAGGTTCGCCCGGTCGTAGTCGAGAAGTGCCGCCGGCCCCATGGAGCGCGCCACGAGGATCGCGTTCTCCGGCAGGGCGCCGGTGCCGCCGCCGGCCTCGTGGCCGATCAGGCGGCGTAGGAGGCGGTTGGCGAGGTCGTCGAGATCGTGCAGGCGGTCACGCAGATACGGATCGGACTGGCGCATCATCCGCGCGCGGTTGTCCGACTGCACCCGCTCGACGGCGGCCTCCGCCGTGAGACCCGACTGCACCGCCTCGCGCATCCGGCGCAGCCAGCCCTTGTCGTGGGCGAACATGCGTACGGTTTCGAGGACTTCGCGCGATTCGTTCGAACCGATGCCGTCGCCACGTTCGACCAACTCGTCGATCGCCGAACGGACGTCCTCGATCGCCTCTTCCAGGCGCACGACCTCGGGCTCGACGCTCTCGGCGATCAGCCGCTTCACGACGATGCGCGGCTCGTGCAGCACGACGTGGCCGAGGCCGATTCCGTCGGCAAGCGGCACGCCGCGCTGGCTCACAGGCCGTCGCGCCGCGCTGCCGGCGCCGGGGGCGAGCGCCTGGAGCTCGCCCGAGGCGATCATCTCCGCCAGCACCATGGCGGTGGTCTGGAGGGCCTCGATCTCCTCGTCGGAATAGACCCGGTAGGTCTTGTTCTGGACGACGAGGACGCCGAGCGTGTTGCCGGCCCGCAGCAGCGGTACGCCGAGGAAGGCGTGGTAGATCTCTTCCCCGGTTTCGGGCCGATACGAGAAATTCGGGTGCGATTGGGCGTCGGAGAGCGAGAGCGGCTCGGCCTGGTTCGCGATCAGACCAACAAGGCCCTCGTCGGCCCGCAGCCGCGTGATGTGGACCGCCTCGCGGTTCAGGCCCTCTGTTGCGAACAGCTCGAGCGTGTTGTCGTCGCGCAACACATAGACCGAGCAGACCTCGGCGATGACGTTCGCGGCGATGAGGACGACGATGCGGTCGAGGCGTGCCTGTGCGCTGACAGGCTCCGCCATGGCTTCGCGGAGCCGGCGCAGAAGCAGGCGCGGGCCTCCGGGCGCAGCTGGCATCTCGTCGTCAATCCGTGTTCAGCCGATGCAACCACCAAACGTGCCAACCGCCGAGGCGGTAGCACGTCACGCGTGCGGCGAGTACGGTCAGGCCTGATCGAGGCCGTATAGCGAGTGGAGCGTGCGAACGGCAAGCTCCGTGTAGGCGGCATCGATCAGGACGGAGAACTTGATCTCCGACGTGGTGATCGCCCGGATGTTGATGCCCTTCTCGGCAAGCGCCCGAAACGCCTTGGCGGCGACACCCGCATGGCTGCGCATGCCGACGCCGATTGCCGACACCTTGACCACGTCGGTGGCGCCTTCGATCTGGCCGTACTCGATGATGCCGCGCTGCGCGTCGAGGATCGCGCGGGAGCGTTGATAGTCGGCCGCCGGCACCGTGAAGGTCATGTCCGTGGTCGACTGGTCTCCCGACACGGTCTGGATGATCATGTCGACGTTGATGTTGGCGTCCGCCAGCGGGCCGAAGATCGCCGCGGCGATGCCGGGGCTGTCCTTGACCGAGCGGAGGGTGATCTGGGCCTCGTCCTTCGAGAAGGCGATCCCGGTGATGATCTGCTGTTCCACGATGTCGTCCTCGTCGCAGATGAGGGTGCCCGGGCGCGCTGCGTCGGGGGGATCGAAGGAGGAGCGCACCGTCGTCGGCACGCGATGGACCATGGCAAGCTCGACGGAGCGGACCTGAAGCACTTTGGCCCCGAGGGAGGCCATCTCCAGCATCTCCTCGAAGGTTACCCGCTCCATGCGCGTCGCCTTCGGTACGATGCGCGGGTCGGTGGTGTAGACGCCATCCACGTCCGTGTAGATGTCGCAGCGCTCCGCGCCGATCGCGGCGGCGATGGCGACCGCGCTCGTATCCGAACCGCCACGCCCGAGGGTCGCGAGACGGCCGGTGCCGGTGTGGATGCCCTGGAAGCCGGCGATGACGGCGACTTCGCCGCGTGCGAACCCAGCATCGAGGTTTTTAGGGTCGATCGCCTCGATCCTTGCGGATCCGTGTGCTTCCGACGTCTCGATGGGGATCTGCCAGCCCTGCCAGGAGCGGGCCTTGATGCCGGCCTTCTGCAGGGCGATGGCGAGGAGACCCGAGGTGACCTGCTCGCCCGAGGCGACGACGGCGTCGTACTCGGCCTCGTCGTAAAGGGCGTTGCAGTCCTTGACCCAGGCGACGAGCTCGTTCGTCTTGCCCGACATCGCCGAGACCACAACGGCCACCTCGTAGCCGGCCGCGACCTCGCGGGCGACGTGGGCGGCCACGTTGCGGATGCGGTCGACGTTCGCGACGGAGGTCCCGCCGAATTTCATCACCAAACGAGGCATGTCGCGTCCGGTCGTCTCAATCGTGTCGAGCCATGGATCGGGGAGCCCGAAGCGGTTCGCGTCGCCGCGGATCGTCGCGGCGGCTGTACCGGGAAGGCGCCCGGCGGGTACAAGGGCCTCTCGAAGGTGTCAATGCGATGGCCGCCGCCCTGGATTGCAGGCAGGCGCCAGGGAGTGTCGAGCGAATGGCGGCGTCGGTCGATCGGGAGGAGGTCGCGCGTTTCGATGCGCAGGCGGCGACGTGGTGGGATGCGGACGGACCGATGCGGGTGCTGCATCGCTTCAACCCCGTCCGCTTGGCCTACATCCGCGACGAGGCCTGCCGGCATTTCGGCCGCGAGCCAAACCGGCCCTTCGCGCTGGAAGGTCTCAGCCTCGTCGATGTCGGCTGCGGTGGCGGCGTGCTGTCCGAACCGCTCGCCCGCCTCGGTGCGAGCGTGACTGGGCTCGATCCGGCAGAGAAGAACATCGCCGTCGCCAAGGCGCATGCCGAGGCCGAGACCGTCACGGTCGATTATCGTGCCGAGACCATCGAAGCCGTGGTGGAGCGCGGCGAACGCTTCGACATCGTGCTGGCCATGGAGGTGGTGGAGCACGTGGTCGACCGGCCGGCCTTCCTGCGCACGGCCTGCCGGGCGATGAAACCCGGCGGCCTGCTCTTCGCCGCGACCCTCAACCGAACCTTGCGCTCCTACGCGCTCGCCATCGTCGGCGCGGAATACGTGCTCGGCTGGCTGCCCAAGGGCACGCACGATTGGGAGAAATTTGTGAAGCCCGACGAGCTCAGCGACGATCTCGTGGCCGGCGGGTTATCCGTGTTCGACGTGGCGGGCGTGGTGTTCGATCCGCTCAGCGGCGGCTGGCGGCGCAGCCGGGATACGGCGATCAACTACATGGTGGCCGCGCGCGGGGCCTGACGACGGACCCGTCGGGTCGCCCGGCCGTTCTCCTCAAAAGGACCGATCGCGATGCGATTGCCAACGTGGAGGAAGCGCAATGCTCGAAAAGATCCCTCACGCCGTCGGCGAGGCCCTGTCCCGCGTGAAGGCCGGCCTCGGCAAGACGGTCTACCACTCCGTATTCTCGGACGTGCCGGAGAGCATCACCGTCACGAGCGAGGCCTTCGCGGACGGCGGCACGATCCCCGCTCGTTACACCGACGACGGCGGCAAGCTATCGCCGCCGCTGGCCTGGAGCGGCCTGCCGCCGGGGACCGGCAGCGTGGTCCTGCTGGTCGAGGATCCCGACGCGCCGATGCCGAGACCGCTCGTGCATCTCATCGCCTGGAAGGAGCGGGCCCACGACGCCGCGCTGCCCGAGGGCGACTTCGCCAGCCGGGGGACCGAGGGACAGCGGCACGAGCTTGGCCGCAACTCGTTCCAGCGCGACGCCTGGCTGCCGCCGGACCCACCGACAGGCCACGGGCCGCACCACTACCTGTTCCAGGTCTATGCCCTCGACGGCGTCCTGGACCTGCCGCACTCTCCCGGGCGCGGCGACATCCTCGACGCGATGCGGGGCCGGGTGCTGGCCAAGGGGCTTCTGACCGGCGTGTACGAACGGAAGTGACCGCGCGATTTGCTCTCGCGCCGACCGCCCCCTCCAGCTTATTCGGGCAGCGGAAGGGGAGTGCTGGATGAAGGCTCTGTTGTGCACCCGGCTCGGTGGGCCGGAGGATCTCTCGATCGCGGATCTGCCGGACCCACGGCCCGGCCCGGGCGAGGCCGTGGTGGGGATCACCGTGGCCGCGCTCAACTTCTTCGACACGCTGATCATCGCCGGCCGCTACCAGGTGAAGCCGGCCCTGCCGTTCTCGCCGGGCGGCGAGGCCTGCGGCGTGGTGACGGCCCTGGGCGAGGGCGTCACGGGATTTGCGGTCGGCGAGCGAGTCATCGTGCACGTCACCAGCGGCACTTGCCGGGAGGCCATTGCGGTCGACACCCGCCATCTTACGCGCGTGCCGGACGGCTTGAGCGACGAGACCGCGGCAGGGCTCACCATCACCTACGGCACCACGCTCCATGCCTTGCGTGATCGGGCACGCATCCAGCCGGGGGAGACATTGGCCGTCCTCGGCGCCTCGGGCGGCGTCGGCCTCGCGGCGGTGGAGATCGGCAAGATCCTGGGAGCGCGCGTGATCGCCTGCGCCTCCTCGCCCGATAAGCTGGACACGGCCCGCGAACACGGCGCCGACGATTGCGTGGATTATGTCGCCGACGACGTCAGGGCGGCCCTGAAGCGCCTCACCGAGGGACGCGGCGTCGACGTGGTCTACGACGCGGTCGGCGGCGACAATGCCGAGCCGGCCCTGCGTTCCCTCGGGTGGAAGGGCCGCTATCTTGTCATCGGCTTCGCGGCCGGCGAGATCCCGAAATTTCCGCTCAACGTCGTCATGCTGAAGGGCGTCGACGTCCAGGGCGTGCACTGGGGCGCCTTCGTCGAGCGGGAGCCCGAGGCGCATCGGGCGAACCAGGAGCAACTTCTCGCCTGGGCGGCCGAGGGCCGGCTCAAGGCCCGGATCCACGGCGTTCTGCCGCTTGCCGATTATGCCGAAGCGCTCGGCATCCTCAAGCGGCGCGAGGTTCGAGGGAAAGTGTTGGTGCGCATCGGCGCATAATCAGCCGTCGCACAAACGAAAACCGCCCCGCAGCACGGAGCTGCAGGGCGGTCGATCACGCAATGAACGTTGATCCTAGCGGGCGGGACGCTCGCCGCGCATCATCTTGCGGTCGCGGCGGTCTTCGCGATCCATCCGGTCCTCGCGGGCCTCACGCGCATCGGGGTCGATGCCGAGGACACCACCAACCGTGCCGGTCGCTGCGCCGACTGCGCCACCCACGACACCGCCAACCGGGCCAGCGGCGCGGTTGCCGTCTTCGACGCCGCGCTGTGCACCGCGAACAGTACCCTGAGCGTCAGCGGCGCCGGCGAGAACGAACGGCGACACGGCGAGAGTAGCGATGAGGAGAATGCGCTTCATTCAAGAGACTCCAGAGACGTTGAACCAGCCACGTTTCGGCCGAGTGCCGGCGGCTTTCTGATCGGTCAACGATCGAACTCCCAAAAGGTCCCAAACTTTATTCGGGAAATCGGGAGGCTGTTTTGCGACGACCGGTTTGGAGAGCCGGAATCTTTCCGGGCGATCGACCGGACCATGCCGAGCCGCTGCCAGATCTGTCGCTAACCCTGGCGGGCCAACGCCGCCGCGATCCGTGCGGCGCCGGGGCCCTGGACCTGGCCGGCGACATGCAGCTTTTTCAGCGAGTGAGCGCCGCGATGGCTAGCATGGGTGATGGCGATGGCGAGCGCGTCGGCGGCGTCCGCGACCTTGAACTCGGCTTTCGGCAACAGGAAGCGCACCATCGCCTGGATCTGCACCTTCTCGGCATGACCCGAGCCGCAGACAGTCTTCTTCACCAGGTTGGCGGCGTATTCCGAGACCGGCAGCCCGGCCAAAGCCGGCACCAGCAGGGCGATGGCGCGGGCATGGCCGAGCTTCAGAGTCGCCTGCGCATCCTTGTTGACGAAGGTCTCCTCCACGGCCACCTCGTCGGGTGCGTGGCCGCCGACGACGGCGGTGATGCCCTCGTGCAGTTCGCGCAGGCGCAGGGCCAGTGGCAGGTCGCCGTCGGAGGTGACGACGCCGCAGGCGAGGTAGGCGAGCTTGGTGCCCCTGGCGGTGATGAGCCCCCAGCCGGTGCGGCGGAGCCCCGGATCGATGCCGAGGATGCGGACGTCCGTCGTCATGGTGCCTCCGGCGTGGCTAAAGGACAGCGACGCATCCCGTCGTCAGCACATATCGTGAACGCTGCGCCGCCGCAAACGCGCGATCACGGCACCGCCTTGAACTCGCCCTCCAGCCGCAACTGCACCTCGTCGCCGAGAATCGGCAGGAAGGCGTTGACGCCGAAATCGGAGCGCCGGATCACCGCGCGCCCGTCGAAGCCCACCGAATAGGCCTTGTCCACCGGGTTCACGCCGGCCTGGTTGAAGGTGGCGTCGAAGGACACGACCCGGGTGATGCCCTTGATCGTCAGTTCGCCGTTGACCCGGGCCGTGGTCGGACTCGTCGGCTCGACGGAGGTGCTGACATAGGTCGCCTGCGGAAATTTTGGGACGTCGAAGAAGTCCGGCGCCTTGAGGTGCTCGTTGAGCTTGTCGTTCAGCCCGTTGACGCTCGCCGTGTCGATCGTGACCGACAGCCTGCTCTTGGCCGGATCGCGCGGGTCGAGCGTCGCCTCGCCGGCCACGCCGGTGATCTGGCCGTAATAGGTCGAGTAGCCGAGGTGGCTCAGCGACCAGGTGATCTTTCCATGCGCCGGATCGAGCCGATACCGCCCCGGCTTGACCTGCGTCGGATCGCTGGTCGGCCCCGTGGGCTCGGCCTGAGCCAACGCTGCTATGGGAGCGCCTGCGAGGAGCGCGACAAGGGCGAGGGCGGGTAGTGGCGTCATCGGCACGGGTCTGGGCTCACCTTGTCGGGTCGGGCAGCGTATCGGATATGGCAGGCCGGCGCGGGAACCAAGTCCCGGCGCATCCCCGCACGGAATCGTCATGATCGGCAAGCTCAAGGGCATCGTGGATTCCTTCGGCGAGGATTTCGTCATCCTCGACGTGCAGGGCGTCGGCTACGTCGTGCATTGCTCGGCGCGTACGCTGCAGCGGCTGCCGAAGCCCGGCGAGGCGGCCGACCTCGCCATCGAGACCCATGTAAGGGAGGATATGATCCGGCTGTACGGTTTCCGGTCGGATGCCGAACGCGAGTGGTTCCGCCTGCTTCAGACCGTGCAGGGCGTGGGCTCGAAGGTAGCGCTCGGCGTGCTCTCGGTTCTGGAACCCTCGCAACTCGCCACGGCGCTCGCCACCGGCGACAAGGGCTCGATCGCCCGCGCTCCCGGCGTCGGGCCTCGGCTCGCGGCCCGGCTGGCGGCCGAACTGAAGGACAAGGCGCCGGCTTTCGCGCCGATCGATCCGGCCCTGATCGCGCTCACCGGCGCCGTCGAGGAGCGCGCCGCCCCCCAGCCGGTGGCGGACGCCATCTCGGCGCTGGTCAATCTCGGCTACCCGCAGATCCAGGCCTCCGCCGCCATCGCCGCGGCGATGAGGGGAGCCGGCGAAGGGGCGGAGGCGAAGACGCTGATCCGGCTGGGATTGCGCGAACTGGCGCGGTAGGCCGGCTTGCCGATCTACAGATCGTGGTCGAACTCCGGCGGCTGAAGCCGCCGCCAGGCCGCGGCAATCCTTTCGGGTTTGACGTCGAGCGCTCGGGCGCAGGCGAGCAGCATCGGCTCGTCGCCCATCACATGGTCGAGAACCGCGCCGAGGAAGGCCGGATCCCGCGCGCTTTCGCGGACCGTATCGGGGTTGAGACCGCTCAACTGCAGGAACGGAAACAGCCGCTCCTCGTCACCGGCGAGCCATGCCAGGACTTCGAGGGCGAGGTTCTCCGCAGCCTCGTCTCCATGATCAAATTTGCGTTTCATCAACGAGTATCACTTAAACGGAACAAGAGCAGACGGCGACGAAGGCGAGGTCGCGGGAGCCCGGAGACTGGGGGCCATGAAGAAAACCGTTCTCATCGTTGAGGACAACGAGCTCAACATGAAGCTCTTCAACGATCTTCTCGAGGCCCATGGTTACGCGACCCTTAAGACCGGCAACGGCATCGAGGCCATCGAACTCGCCCGCACGCATCGTCCCGACCTGATCCTCATGGACATCCAGCTGCCCGAGGTCTCGGGTTTGGAGGTGACCAAGTGGCTCAAGGACGACGAGGATCTGCGCCACATTCCGGTGATCGCCATAACCGCCTTCGCGATGAAAGGTGACGAGGAGCGGATCCGCGAGGGTGGCTGCGAGGCGTACCTGTCGAAGCCGATCTCCGTCGCAAAATTCATCGCGACGGTGCGCACGTTTCTCGGCGAGACCGGCTGAATCCTTAGGGAAGCCGCCGGTAGAGGGAGGCAGGAGCAACGCATGTCCGCCCGTGTCTTGATCGTCGACGATCTGTTCCCGAACCTCAAGCTCCTCGAGGCGAAGCTCTCGATGGAGTATTTCGGCGTGGTCGCCGCTATGAGTGGCCCCGAGGCGCTCGCAATCTGCGAGAACGGCCTGTGCGACATCGTCCTGCTCGACGTGATGATGCCGGGCATGGACGGCTTCGAGGTCTGCCGCCGGCTGAAGACCAATCCGGCGACGGCCCACCTGCCCGTGGTCATCGTGACGGCCCTCGACGAACCCTCGGACCGCCTGCGCGGGCTCGATGCCGGCGCCGACGACTTTCTGACGAAGCCCATCGACGACACCGCCCTGTTCACGCGCGTACGCAGCCTGCTCCGGCTCAAGGCCGTCACCGACGAGCTGCGCAGCCGAGCGATGGCTTCGCGCGAACTCGGCATGGGCGACCCCTTCGCGCTGGCTGCAGCCGAGACAGGCCAAGGCGCCCGCATCCTGCTGGTCGAGGACCGGCCGAACGCCGCCGATCGCATGGCCACCGCGTTGGCGCAGCATCACACCGTCACGATCGAGGCGGATCCGCACCGCGCCCTGGTGGCGGCGACAGAAGGCGGCTTCGACCTGGCGCTGGTCAGCATCGATCTCGACGGTTCCGACGGCCTGCGTTTGTGCAGCCAACTCCGCTCCCTCGACCGCACCCGCGACATGTCTCTGATCATGGTCGGTGAGACCAACGGGATGGCACGTCTCACCCGCGGCCTCGATTTCGGCGTGCACGACTATCTTCTGCGGCCGGTCGATCGCAACGAACTGATCGCGCGGGTGCGCACGCAGATCCGTCGTCGCCGCTTCTCGGAAACGCTGCGCGGCGCTGTGCAGGCCTCCATCGAACTCGCGATGACCGACGAGCTGACCGGTCTGCACAACCGCCGCTACCTCGACCGGCAACTCGTCCCGCTCTTCGGCGAGGCCGCGGCCCAGTCGCTTGGGCTCGCCTGCCTGATCCTCGACATCGACCGTTTCAAGTCGATCAACGACAGCTACGGACACGAGGCCGGCGACGAGGTGCTCAAGGCCTTTGCCGACCGCGTCCGCCAGCATACCCGCGGTATCGATATCGTCGCCCGCTTCGGCGGCGAGGAAGTGGTTATCGTGATGCCGGGTGCGACGCTGGTCGATGCCCAGGCCGCCGGCGAGCGCATTCGCGAACGAATGGAATCCGTCCCGTTCCTGGTCCAGCGCGGGGCGGCGGCGATCACCGTGACGGTGTCGATCGGCGTCGCCATCCGGCATGCCGGCGACACGAGCGCCTCCGACATGCTGAAGCGATCGGACGACGCCCTCTACCGGGCCAAGGCCAGCGGCCGGAACCGCGTGGTCGCCGAGGCGGCCTAGCCGCCGCCGGGATCGGCGTCGTCGCCCTGGTCCGCACCCGACGGAAGCCCGGGCTTCCCCTCGGTCTTCTCGTTCGGGTCCATGACGGCATCGGGAGCGGAGTTGGCGGGTTTGCCCTTCGGCTTGTCGTCCGTGTTCGTCGTGTCGTCCTTCGTCTTGTGTCCGGCGCTGGTCATTCCTCATCCTTCTCGACGTCGTAATGGCCACCGGCGACCTTGCCGCTGCCGGAGGCCGAGTTTTGGTCGGAATGACCGCCGGAGGAGCCGCCGATCGGCGTGGGATTGCGTCCGGCCGCGCTGCCGGCGTCAGGGCGGTCGCGGCTGCGATCCGCATCGGAGAGGCCGCCTGGTCCCATTTCGGTGATCGCAGCTTGCACGGCCGTCTGATGACCGCCGCCGGCAGCCGGCGCGCCGGGTGTGCCGACATCGTCGGCCTTGCGGGTGAGGGTGGCGTGGGACGTGTTCTCGTCGCTCATGACGCATCGCCTTCGTCGTCGCCGACGACGGACGTCGCGCGTTCGATCGATTCCCGGGCCTCGCCGTCAGGACCGCCCTTCAATGCGTCCCGGAACTGAGAAGGGACGCCGCCGTCGGGTGGGGAAGGGATACCTGAGTCCTGGCCGCTTCGGACATGAGAGGCACCGCCGGTCTCGGGTGACGGCCGTTCGTGCTGCTGTTCGCTCATCGTCGTCCTCGCCTGCTGCCGTGGACAACAGGGCGAGGCGAGAGACGTTGCGTATGGCTTCGCGATGCCGCAGCCGCTGCGAAAGCGCGGTGTCCCGATTTTGAAGCGTCGACGGCCGGTGCTAGCCGATTCCCTCGAAGAGCACCGAGGAGATGTAACGTTCGGCGAACGAGCAGGCCACGGTCACGATCCGCTTGCCCTTGAACTCGGGTCGCGAGGCGAGTTCTAGCGCAGCTGCGACGTTGCCGCCGGTGGAGATGCCGCCGGGAATGCCTTCGAGCTTGGCGAGCTGGCGCGCGGTATCGATCGCGGTCTGGTTCGAGACGGTCAGCACGCCGTCGATCACCGAGCGGTCGAGGTTGTCCGGGATGAACCCGGCGCCGATACCTTGGATCTTGTGCGGGCCGGGCTGGCCGCCGGAAATCACCGGCGAATCCGTCGGCTCTACCGCGAAGACCTTCAGGTTCGGCAGGCGTGGCTTCAGCACCTGACCGACGCCGGTCACGGTGCCACCGGTGCCCACGCCCGCGACGAAGGCGTCGAGCTGACCGTCGGTGTCGTTCCAGATCTCTTCCGCCGTGGTCTTGCGGTGGATCTCGGGATTGGCCGGGTTCGAGAATTGCTGCGGCATCACCGCGCCATCGATCTCCTTGAGGAGTTCTTCGGCCCGGCCGATCGCACCCTTCATACCCTGCGGACCGGGGGTAAGTTCGAGCTCGGCGCCGAGGAAGGCCAGCATCTTGCGGCGTTCCACGGACATCGTCTCGGGCATCACCAGGATCAGCCTGTAGCCGCGCGCCGCGGCGACGAAGGCCAGGGCGATGCCGGTGTTGCCGGAGGTCGGCTCGACCAGAGTGCCGCCCGGCTTGAGGCGGCCCGAAGCCTCCAGGGCGTCGATCATGTTGACGCCGATGCGGTCCTTGACGCTCGCGATCGGGTTGAAGAACTCGAGCTTGAGCAGGATCTCGGCGTCGACGCCGTGCTCTTTCGTGAGCCTGTTGAGGCGGACCAGGGGGGTGTTGCCGATCGTCTCGGTAATCGAGCCGTAGATACGGCCGTGGCCGGCCTTGCGCGCGGATGCGGTGGTGTCGTCGGCCATCTGCGGGTCTCCTGAATCGTCCGAGGCAATTGCGTGGAAGCGCCGGGTGCACGCCGGCCTGACAGGGGCCGACCGGAGTGGGCGTCCTCCGGACTTCTCGGAGCGATCGGATATCGCGTCATGGCAGCGGGGGCAATCGACCTAACCCCTGCCGCAGCAATTCTTTTCTTGATTTCCTGCCGTGTCCGGGAGCCTGGAGAAGGAATGATCTGCCGGAGGGTTATTGTAGAGAAACGAGTTCCCTGCGGATCGCCGATCGGCGCCACGTTCCGACGGTCATCCGGTGCCGGCCCGGCTCCTATGGGGCCTCAGCCGCGCAGGGCAATGGCGCAAAGAACGAGAACGAGGACGGCGAACAGGGTCGTGCCGAGAGCCAGGAAAGCGGCGTTCTCATCGTAGCTGCGCACAGGGACGTATCGCGCCGTCGCTGCGCGCGCTGAAGCACGAACCGGGGAGCGCCGACCTGCCAGCGTGAGCTTCATCCGTCCCGATCTCCCCGAAGACCGGCCGTATCAGGCCGGCGCGATGGATCGAGAATGGGGGCGCCGGTCCTGAGGGAAGATGAATCCGCGGCAGGAACCGCGGATCATCCACAAGGGAGTGTTAACGCTGCCGAGCGCTCAGAGCGATCGATCGAAGCGCAGTTCCCCGCCCTGGCTCTTGATCACGAGCTGCGAGCCGACGATGTCCCAGGCGCCTGCCGTGCGCAGGGCCACGAAGAAGGCTTGCTCGGTCGCCCCGAGCGCCTTGTCGCAGGACTTCTTGGTGATCGCGAGCGGGCCGACGGCGAGGTGCTGTTCACGCAGCGGGAAGGCGGTGGCGGCGAAGGTGTTGCAGCCGCCGTAGCCGCGGGCACGGTACTGGGCGTCGATGATGAAGCTCGGACGGTCGCCGCCGCTGAAGTTCTTGCCGTTCAGGCTCACCGCGGTCCAGGTCGTGCCGAGCGGGAACACTTTTTCCTGCGCCTTGGCGCCGGGGACGTATTGCGGCTTCTTCTCAGGCTGCTGCCCAGCACCGAGTTGGCGAACGCCGCCCCCCATCTGAGCCTGCGACGGCGTCGCGGCGATCATCGCTCCAGCGATGGTCGCGCAGGTCAGCGCGACGGTCAGCGTCTTGTTCATGGTGAAGCCCCCTGTAGCTCGCGCGTCCATCGCGTCGATGAAACTCGGTCTCCGCAGCCGCCGGGGCCGCGAAGCCCCACGCGAATCCGATAGGAATCGAGCGCAAATATGGTCGCGCGGGGTCGTTTTGCGCGCCGTACATCCTGTTCCACCGTCGTCTGCAACGATCCGAGGCGCCCCGGGTTGTCGGGGCAGCGAGCCCGGGTGAGTTGACCTGGGCCTGACGAGACCAATCTGCGGGAGTGCGTGAGTGTCCGGATCGGATGAAGGTGAAGCGAGCGGCCGTTCTGCCAACACGATGACGCCGGCACAGTGCCGAGCAGGCCGGGCTCTGATCGATTTGTCCGTGACCGATCTCGCATCCAAGGTCGGTTTGGACGTGGCATTGGTGCGCGACTTCGAGAACGGCTTGAACGATCCACCCTCGGGAACGATCGAAGCCCTGCGGAGTGCGCTCATGACGGGTGGTGTGATCTTCACCGACGGCGATTCGGCAGGCGTCCGCCTCGGCCACAAAAACGGCGACGAGGGAACACGGCTCGGTGAGCTGAACACCGAGAACGATCGCTGAGGGCGTTCAGCGCGCCGTCGCAAGCGCCTTCAGGTCGAAGGCCGGGTCGGCCGCCTCGGCTGGGGTCAGGTCGCGTCCAAGGGCGAGTATGCGGCGGGCCGCCATGTGGTCGGCCCCGCGGTTGACGGATTCCACAGCTCGCAGTCGGCCGTCGCGGAAGCGGAACACCGAGAAGGCGTCGCCACCGCCCCGCACGACGCTGCCGTCGCCGGTGCCGGAAAGGCCTGCGATCTGGAGCTTGTAACGGCCTTGGTCGCTCCAGAACCACGGCACCGCGTCATAGGCCACAGGACGTCCCGTGAGCCGGCCTGCGAGGCAGCGGGCCTGATCGATCGCGTTTTGCACGGATTCGATGCGAACCCGATCTCCTCGCGACATCCCCGCAGCGAAACGCGTCGGAAAGCGGGCGCAGTCGCCAACTGCCGAGATCGCGGGATCGACCGTCGCGAGAAACGTATTGATCTCGATGCCGTCGCGGACCGGCAGTTCGGCCCGTTCTGCCAGTTCCTGGTTCGGCACGACGCCGATGCCGACGAGGACGAGATCAGCCGGAATCCGTCCGCCATCCGCAGTCGCGACGGCCGCGGCGTGGCCGGCGTGGCCTTCGATGGCGGTGATGCCGGCCCGGAACTGGAAAACGACTCCCATGGCCTCGTGCGCAATCCGGAATGCGTCGGCTGTCTCCATCGACACCGCCCGCGCCATCGGCCGGTCGGCCGCTTCGATGACCGTGACGGCGAGCCCGCGGCCGGCGCAGACTGCGGCGAATTCGAGCCCGATGAAGCCCGCGCCCACCACGACGATGTTCTTGGCGGACGCGATGGCTGCGCGGAGCGCATTCGCATCGTCGAGCGACCGAAGCTGATGGACGCCCGGAAGATCGGCGCCGGGCACCGGCAGCGTCCTGTTGCGCGATCCCGTCGCGAGAACGAGTTGATCGTAGGGCAGGTCCGTGCCGTCATCGAGGATCAGGCGGCGAGCATCGCGGTCGATCGCGGAGCCCCGAGCGAGGCGATGCGCGATGCGATGCTCGGCCAGGTACGAAGCCGGCCGCAGCAGCAGGCCTTCGGCGTCGGTCTTGCCGGCGAGATAGGCCTTCGAGAGGGGAGGGCGCTGGTAGGGCAGCGTCTGCTCGTCGCCGACGAGTGTGATCGGGTCCGCAAACCCGGCCTCGCGCAGACTCGCGGCGGTCTGGAAGCCGGCCTGGCCCGCGCCGACGATGACGACGCTCACGGAGCCACCGGCTCGGGCGTCGCCGCCACAATCGCCGAATGGAGCTTCGGCAGGAAGCCCGCACCTTCCTGGACGAGGTAATTCCAGAACGAGTCGGAGGCCGGGCCGAGTACCTTGTCGGCACGGCGGACGACATACCAGTCGCGCCGGATGGGCAGGCCTTGCACGTCGAGGAGCACGAGCCGGCCGCTTTCCAGCTCCGCCGAGACCGTATGAGAGGACAGAAGCGCGATCCCGAGCCCGGCGATCACGGCCTGCTTCAGCGTCTCGTTGGAGCCGGCGTCGATCCCGAGCCGTGCCCGGCGGATCATCACGCCGTTCATAAACTCTTCGAAGACCGCACGCGTCCCCGACCCTTCCTCGCGCACGAGAAAGGATTGGTCCGCGATGTCGTCGCGCGTCAGCCCCGTCTTTCCGGCAAGCGGATGGTCCGGCGAAGCGATCAGCACGAGTGGGTGCGGGCCGAAGGTCTCGGCCTCGATGGCGAAATCACGCGGCGGGCGGCCCATGATCGCGAAGTCGATCTCGTAATTGCGGAGAGTTTCGACCGTGTCGGTGCGGTTGCCCACCGTCAGATTGATCTCGACCTGAGGGTGAGCCTGCATGAATCCGGCGATCACGGCGGGGGCGAAGTACTTCGCCGTCGAGACGACGCCCAACGCCACGCGGCCGCCACCGGCACCCTTCAGTGTGCGAAGGCGCTCGGTGCAGGTCTCCAGCACCGTGTTGATGCTGTTGATCGCCCACAGCATCTCGCGACCGGCATCGGTCGGCTTGAGGCCCGTCGGCGTACGATCGAACAGCAGGAGGCCCGCCTCGTCCTCCAGTTGGCGGATGCGGGCATAGAGGGCGGCGGAGGTGACGTTCAGCTCCTGCGCCGCCCGCGTCATGGTTCCGAGCCGGGCGACGGCCGCGACGGCCTGCAACTGCTTGAGCGAGAGGTTGCGCATGGGCCGCTTTTAGTTTTTTTGCGCGGCACCACAAGTTTCGTGAGAATCTTTGTCGCCCTCTTGCACCGCATCTGGTGCTCCGGAGCGGTCGCAGGATATCATGCGGCCTCAGAACACAGCGGCCGGGCAACGGCCGGCGGCATCAAGCGGACTCGGATCAGGACATGGCCATGGCGATCGGCTCCACGCTTTCCGAGCACCTCGACGCGGAAGTCGCCCGCGACGCCTCCCTCGCCGACACCGCCAAGACGATCCTGGCGCTCGCCGCCGCATCGATCGACGTGAGCGAGATCTGCGCCCGCGGTGCGCTCGCCGGCGATCTCGGCGCACAGGGCGAAACCAACAGCGACGGCGACGTGCAGAAGGCGCTCGACGTCATCGCCCACAAGCGCTTCACCGAGGCACTGCAATCCGCGCCCGTGGCCGAAGTCGCCTCCGAGGAGGCCGACGACGTGATGGTCCTCAATCCCGGCGCGCCGCTCGCCGTAGCGATCGACCCCCTCGACGGCTCCTCGAACATCGCCGTCGGCATGATCGTCGGCACCATCTTCGGCATCCGGCCTGTGGTGTCGGACCCGAGCGACCCGAACGCCTCGTTCAAGACGCCCGGCACGACCCAGACGGCCGCCGGCTTCACCGTCTACGGCCCAGCCACTACCTTCGTCGTCACCCTCGGCAACGGTACGCGCATCTTTACGCTGGACCGCACCGACAAGGTGTTTCGCCTGACTCACGACGGCCTGAAGGTCGTCGCCACGGCCAACGAATACGCGATCAATTCCTCGAACGGCCGCCACTGGGACGTTCCGGTCAAAGCCTTCATCGAGGACTGCCTGCGCGGCGAGGAAGGCCCACGCGACCGCAACTTCAACATGCGCTGGACGGCGGCGCTGGTGGCGGACGCGCAGCGCGTGCTGATCCGCGGCGGCATCTTTCTGTATCCGGGCGACGGTCGGAAGGGCTACGAGCAGGGCCGTCTGCGCCTCCTCTATGAGACCGCCCCGATCGCCTTCGTCATGGAGCAGGCCGGCGCCTCCGCCACCGACGGACAGACACGCATCCTGGACGTCGTCGCCACCAAGATCCACGAGCGCTCGCCGCTGGTCTTCGGCTCGACCGACGATGTGGCCTGCGTCGCCAAATATTATGAAGGCCGCCAGCCCGCAGCCGGCCGCTCGCCGCTTTTCGGCCAGCGCGGCCTGATGCGTAGCTGAGCGCGCCCACGGTCCCCCGCGAGTCTGCAAAGCCCAATGTCGGCGCGTCATCCCATCATCTCCGTCACCGGCTCCTCGGGCGCCGGCACGACCTCCGTGCGCAACACCTTCGAGCAGATCTTTCGGCGCGAGGACGTGAGCGCGGTCTACATCGAAGGCGACGGCTTCCACGCCTTCGACCGCGACACCATGCGCGCCAAGATGGCGGAGGAGCCGACCCTCAGCCACTTCGCGCCCCGCGCCAACCTGCTGCCGGAACTCGAAGAGGTGTTTCGCCGCTACAGCGAATCTGGTGAGGGCCGGACCCGCTCCTACGCCCACGACGAGGTCGACGCCGCGCGCTTCCGCGTTCCGATGGGTCAATTCACGGAGTGGGAGGACTTTCCGCCGGGCTCCGACCTGCTGTTCTACGAGGGCCTGCACGGCTGCGTCGTCGACAACACCATCGATCTCGCCCGCTATCCCGACCTCAAGATCGGGGTCGTGCCGGTCATCAACCTCGAATGGATCCAGAAGCTGCACCGGGACCGCTCGATCCGCGGCTACTCGACCGATGCTGTCACCGACGTGATCCTGCGGCGGATGCCGGACTACGTGCAGACGATCTGCCCGCAATTCTCCTGGACGGACATCAATTTCCAGCGCGTGCCGATGGTCGACACCTCGAACCCGTTCATCGCCCGCTGGATCCCGACCGCCGACGAATCGATGGTGGTCATCCGCTTCCGCGATCCGCACGGGATCGATTTTTCGTACCTCGTCTCGATGATCCACGACTCGTTCATGAGCCGGGCCAACTCGATCGTGATTCCAGGCTCGAAGCTCGATCTTGCGATGCAGCTCATCCTGACGCCGATGATCATGCAACTCGTCGAGCGCAAGCGCCGCCTGGGATGAGCCGGCACGACCTGCGACAAATGAACGTCGGCCCGGCGAGTGCGAGAGCAGGCGGCCCCGATTTCGCATTCCCGGTTGGACGAATTGGCACTACATCGCGGGTATCCCGCGCCTTAGTTTTGCATCGCACCCTTTGAGGGGCCGGGCCGCGCGCCAAGTGCGGACCTTCCTGAGGTATCCATGACGATCATCGCTCCCTCCATCCTCTCGGCCGACTTCTCCCGGCTCGGGGAAGAGGTCCGCGCTGTCGATGAGGCCGGCGGCGACTGGATTCATCTTGATGTGATGGACGGGCATTTCGTGCCCAACATCACTTTCGGTCCGGCGCTCATCAAGGCGCTGCGCCCGCACACCAAAAAGCATTTCGACGTGCACCTGATGATCGCCCCGGCCGATCCCTACCTCGCCGCCTTCGCCGAAGCCGGCGCCGACACGATCTCGGTGCATGTCGAGGCCAGCCCGCACATCCACCGCTCGCTCCAGACCATCAGGGCGCTCGGCAAGCGCGCCGGCATCGCCCTCAATCCCGGCACCCCCGCCGCGATGGTTGAGCCGGTGCTTGACCTCGTCGACCTCGTCGTCTGCATGACGGTCAATCCCGGCTTCGGCGGCCAGAGTTTTCTGCCGGCGGCTTTGGAGACGGTCTCGCGAGTGCGCGCGATGGCGGGGGGGCGCGCTCTCGACATCGAGGTGGACGGCGGCATTACACCGGAGACCGTGGCGGCGGCGGCGCGCGCCGGTGCGAACGTGTTCGTGGCGGGCTCCGGCGTGTTCGGCGGGGGCGCGGGCGCCTATGCCGGCAACATCACCGCGATCCGCGAGGGTGCGAATTCCGCGACCGGTCGGGACGGCTTGCGATGCTGAAGGCGCTGATCTTCGACGTCGACGGCACTCTCGCCGAGACCGAGGACCTGCACCGGCAGGCCTTCAACCGCGCCTTCGGCCAGCTCGGCCTCGACTGGCACTGGACGCCCGAGCTCTATGCCGAACTGCTGAAGGTGATGGGCGGAAAGGAACGCCTCCTCCATTACATCGACCAGGAGCATCCCGCCGAGAAGCGCGCGCTCACCGCGCGGATGCCTGAGATCCATGACCTCAAGACGCGCATCTACGGAGAACTCATCGAGACCGGCCCGCTCGCGCTACGCCCCGGCGTTGCACGGTTGATCGGCGAGGCCCGCGCCGCCGGTCTCCGCCTCGGCGTAGCGACGACGACGACCCGGCCCAATCTCGACCGGCTCGTTGCGATCAATTTTCCGAAGGGCGACGAACCGTTCGACGTCATCGCCGCCGGTGACGAGGCCGCTCGAAAGAAGCCGGCACCGGACATCTTCGAATTGGCTGTGGGCAGGCTCGGTATCGATCCGCTCGAAGGCATCGCCTTCGAGGATTCAGCGGCCGGCATCCGCTCGGCGCTCGATGCCGGCCTACCCGTGCTCGCTACGCGCAGCCGTTACACGCAGAGCCATCGGCTCGACGGCGCCTTCTCCGCGGTTTCCGATCTCGGCGAGCCGGGCAGGCCGCATCGGCATCTCTCGGGTGCCGTCTGGCCCGACGGTGTCGTGACGCTGGATGCTCTCCGCGTCTGGCATACCCGCAACAGGGAAAGTGCGACCGCTTGAACGGCCGCGTAAAACAAACAGCGCGCCCCGCAGGAGCGCGCTGGATTTAGGTAGTCCGTGGTCTCTGAAACGGACGGACCGATACTACCGGTTCTGTATGCAAAATACAGTCGCTTTTGCGCCACGCTGAATTGTTGCATCTCGGTGTGCCGTTCGGCACCAACCGTTCGGTGCGCACAATACCGGACTCCGAGACCGCGCTTTGCAGATCGGCGCGTGGGCCGTATCAGGACGCGCCTTCGTTTCGGGGCGCCCGCACGCGCTTCCCTCGAAGCGTGCCGATCCAACCCTCGCCGGAGTCGGGAGACCGATGCGTGGACCGAACGCGATCGATTTCTGGCGCGGCTTCGCCCTCATTACGATCTTCGTCAATCATATCCCCGGCAACATCTTCGAGCGCTGGACCTTCTCCCAGTACGGGATTTCGGACGCCGCCGAGCTGTTCGTTTTTCTCGCCGGCTGGTCGATCGGGCTGGCGACCCGTGGGCGCGACGGCGTTCCCGAACCGGCGCTGACGGCGATCCTGCGGCTGCTGTCGCGTACGATCGAGGTCTATCGAGCACAGGTGGTGATCATGGCGCTGGCGCTCGCGATGATCGCGGGTACGGCGCTCCTGCTCGACAACCCTCTCATACTCGAATGGCACAATGCCGGCGGATTCTTCGCCGATCCGATTCAGACCATGGTCGGCATCGTTCTGATGACGCACCAACTCGGCTTCTTCAACATCCTGCCGCTCTACGTGGTGTTGCTCGCGGTGGCGCCGATCTACATCTTGATGGCGCGGGTGAACCAGACCGGCACGCTGATCCTGTCGTTCAGCCTCTATGCGGCGAGCCTCGTCTACGAGTGGAACCTCCCATCCTGGCCAGGGGAGGGCGATTGGTTCTTCAATCCGTTCTGCTGGCAGCTCCTCTTGGTGCTCGGCTTCACCATGCAGGACTGGAACCGGACGCAGCCGCGTTTCCGGGCTTGGTGCCGCCGGCTCATGCCGCTCGGCGTGGTTATCGTGATCGTCGGGATCGTGCTGTCGGTATTCGAGCTCCGGCCCGATCCGCTCACGGTGCCGGAGCCGCGCCTTATTTTCACCTTCGACAAAACTTACCTCTCGCCCGCCCGTCTGATCCATTTTTGCGGTGTCCTCCTGGCGTTCCAGACGGTGTACGGGCTGGTCGCGCATCGGATCGGTCCGATCACGCGCTATCTCGCGGGTCTCGGGCGCAATTCCCTCGCGGTCTTCTCGATGGGCTCGCTCCTGGGCCTAGCCGCACAGTTCGTGCGGTTCCGGTTCGGCGGTGGTATGATCGTCGACGTTTCGGTCGTAGGCTGCGGCCTGTTCGCACTGGGTTTTACCGCATGGTTCGTCGAATGGCGTTCCCGCAAACCGAAAAAGGTTGTCGGCACGCCTGCCGCACCGTAGGCGCCGCAATCTTCGGGATGTTCCTCACCCTGTCCCCAGCCATGGCGCTGGCGGAGGGGGCGGCAACCGTCGTATCGCCCCCGCATCCACCATCGGCCGCGCCGGGTGCCGCGCCGATCGAGGGGCTGGATCTCAGTCTGTCGCCCGAATGCCGCGTGCCGGGCTCGAAGCTCTACACATTGGCCAAGCTCATGGCCGTAAAGCGGGCGCTCAAGGAAAAGCGCCCGGTTCGCGTGCTGTCCGTCGGCTCGTCCTCGTCGGGCCTCGGCGCCTCGACCTCCTATCCGGTCCGGCTCGAGAATGCCCTGGAGCGCTCGCTCCCGAATGTGGACGTGCAGATCGACTCGCGTGGTCTCTCGGGCGAAGTCGCGAGCGGTGCAGGCGAGCGGCTACGTACGATGGTCGCCGAGATCGAACCCGATCTCGTCGTCTGGCAGGTCGGCACGAACGACGCGCTCGCTCGAGTCGATACCGATGCCTTCGGTGATGCGCTTCGCGACACGGTCGAGTGGATCAAGTCGCACGACATCGACGTGGTGCTGATCGACCCGCTCTTTACACAGAGCATCGCCGACGACGAATCCTACAACGGTCTCGTCCGTAAGGTTCAGGATATCGCGGCGGAGCAGCGCGTGCCCCTGGTACGGCGTTACGAAGCGATGCGCTTCCTTTCGGCCAGCGGCGACAAGGAGAACGAGACGCATATGCTCGGCCGGCATTTCCGGCTGAACGATCTCGGTCTGCGCTGCATGGCGGAACACGTCACCCGGGCGATCACGCTGTCGCTGCTGCAGCCGGACCTCGGCGCGGCACCGGGCGCCGAACCGCCTGCGAACAAGCCAGAGCCTGCGAAGCCGGCCGGGCCATAGCCTCTGCCGTTCTCAACCGTCTTCGTCGTCCGGCCATGCCCGAGCCGGCTGCCGCTTACCACCCGAGCGGGGCGCGCCCGATGCGATCCCGGCGACGAGATCGGCGATGTGACGCAAAGCCTCCGTCTGCATCGAACGATCGGGCGTCTCGCCCCGCGCCTGCGGCGTGACCGCTCTCGAGAAGCCGAGCTTTTCCGCCTCTTTCAGCCGTGCCCCCGCCTGTGAGACCGGGCGCACCGCCCCCGACAGGCCGAGTTCGCCGAAATACACCGTCTCCGCCGGCAGCGCCGCGCCCGAGAGCGAGGAGACGAGCGCGGCGGCGACCGCAAGATCGGCTGCCGGTTCGGTGATGCGCAGGCCGCCGGCAACGTTGAGATAGACGTCGTGGCTCCCGAGCCGGATGCCGCCATGAGCCTCGAGAACCGCGAGCACCATCGAGAGCCTGTTCGGGTCCCAGCCGACCACCGCACGGCGCGGCGTGCCGAGCGATGAGGGCGCCACGAGCGCCTGGATCTCCACCAGAAGCGGCCGCGTGCCCTCCATGCCGGCGAAGACCGCGGTTCCCGGTGCTGCGTGGTCGCGCCCAGCGAGAAAGAGCGCGGACGGGTTCGGCACCTCCGCCAAGCCGCCATCGGTCATCTCGAACACGCCGATCTCGTCGGTCGGTCCGAACCGGTTCTTCACGGCCCGCAGAATACGAAAATGGTGGCCCTGGTCGCCCTCGAACGAGGCGACCGCATCGACCATGTGCTCGACGACCCGCGGACCCGCGATCTGCCCGTCCTTCGTGACATGGCCGACGAGGATCACGGCGGTGCCCGTGGTCTTGGCGAACCGTATCAGCGCCTGCGCGGAGGAGCGCACCTGCGTGACGGTGCCGGGTGCCGATTCGACGGTCTCGGTCCACATGGTCTGGATCGAGTCGATGATCGCCAGCGCCGGCGGCCGCCCCTGCGAGAGCGTCTCGACGATGTCCTCGACATTGGTCTCGGCGGCGAGGTCCACGGGGCGGTCGGAGAGCCCGAGCCGCTCGGCGCGCAGCCGCACCTGACCAACCGCCTCCTCGCCGGAGATGTAGGCGACCCGTGCGCCGTCCTTGGCCATGGCCGCGCCGGCCTGCATCAACAAGGTCGACTTGCCGATGCCTGGATCGCCGCCGATCAGGATCACCGAGCCGCGTACGAAACCGCCGCCGGTGACCCGGTCGAGCTCTGCGATGCCCGAGGGCGTGCGCGGCGCCTCCTTGGCCTCGCCGGTCAGCCCTTCGAGGGGAAACACGCGGCCGCGCGCCCGGCTCGGCCGCGTCGCGACGGGACCGGCCTGCGGGCCGGCCGCCCCCGTCTCCTCGACGATCGTGTTCCAGCCGTTGCAGGCCTCGCAGCGCCCGCGCCAGCGATTGTAGACGGCCCCGCAGGACTGGCAGACGAAGGTCTGGTGGATCTTGGCCATGTCATTTTTAAAGAGAGGAATCCGGTCGGTCGGATTCAGGCGCCAGCATACTCGCGAACATAACGGGAACCTAGCCCCGTCAGGATCTCGTAGCCGATCGTACCTGCCGTTCTGCCGACCCTGTCGAGATCGAGCTCGTCCCCGATCAGCGTTGCGATCATCCCTCGGCGAGCGTCAGGCACTGCGGTGACGTCGAGGATGATCAGATCCATCGAGATCAGGCCGACGATCGGGCAGAGTACGCCTTCGACAAGCGCGTGGCCGTGATTGCTCGCGGAGCGTGGATAGCCGTCGGCGTAGCCGATCGACAGCGTGGCTAGACGGCGGGGGGCCGGTGCGGTCCAGCGGGCATCGTAGCCGGCAGTCTCGCCGGACTCTACGGCACGAACCTGGACGATCGGCGTCTCCAGCCGCACCACCGGCCGCATCGGGTTGTTTTCGGCGTATGGAGTCGGATTGCCGCCGAACAGGGCATAGCCCGGGCGGAGCAGATCGTGACGGGCCTCGCGCCCAAGATAGATGCCCGAGGAATTGGCCAACGATCCCGAAATGCCGGGGAACGCCGCACGGATGTCGGCGAAGGCGGCAATCTGGCGAGCGTTCACCGGCTGATCCGGGCATTCGGCGCTGACGAGATGGCTCATCACGAGAGCAATGCCGGCGCGGCCGAAGACCGCGTCGGCGGCGAGTCCCAGAGCCTCCGCCACCGACAGCCCGAGCCGGTTCATGCCCGTGTCGACATGGAGCGCCGCGGGCAGCGCGCCCTGTGCGCCCTCTACCCATTCGGTAAGTTCCTCGCAGGAGCCGAGAACCGGGCGCAGCCGCGCGTCACGATAGGACGGCTCGCTGCCCGGCCGGAAGCCGTTGAGAACATAGATGTCGGCGTCAGGCAGGATAGCGCGAGCGGCGACCCCCTCCGCCAGATGCGCCACGAAGAACGTCCGGCAGCCGGCCCGGAACAGCACTGGCGCGACTGCCGCCAGCCCACAACCATAGGCATCCGCCTTCACGACCGCCGCGCATTCCGCGTCAGGGGCCTGCGCTCCGAGCCGCCGCCAGTTCTCGGCGATGGCGGCGAGGTCGATCATGAGACGGGCGCCGTGCGCGGTGTGTCCGTCTCGATTCGTGTCTCGGGACGCTATGGCGGCTGTCCTCATCAAGGATCGCTACTTGCCGTCTAACACAAAGCCGGCATCGCGATCATGGTGCTACGGCCATGGCCAATGCCGAGAAATTACATCCGATCGGGCATTCGATCTTCGGCGGCAAGGTTCGAAAACCGCGTGATGTTCGCGTCGAACTGCAGCTCCACCGTTCCCGTCGGCCCGTGACGCTGCTTGCCGAGGATCACCTCGGCCTTGCCGTGGACGCGGTTCATCTCCGCCTCCCAGGCGAAGAACTCTTCGGTGCCCTCGCGGGGCTTCTTGTTGTTGACGTAGTATTCCTCGCGGAACACGAACATCACCACGTCGGCATCCTGCTCGATCGAGCCGGACTCGCGCAGGTCCGAAAGCTGCGGGCGCTTGTCGTCGCGGTTCTCGACCTGGCGGGAGAGCTGCGACAGGGCGATGATCGGCACCGAGAGTTCCTTGGCCAGTGCCTTCATGCCGGTGGTGATCTCGGTCATCTCCTGCACGCGGTTGTCCGAGCGCTTGCCGGAGCCGGCGAGCAGCTGGAGGTAGTCGACGATCAGGACGTCGAGGCCCTTCTGGCGCTTGAGGCGGCGTGCGCGGGCGGCGAGCTGAGCGATCGAGATGCCGCCGGACTGGTCGATGTAGAAGGGAATCGTCTGCATATCCCGCGCGGCATCGGTGATCTTGTAGAAATCTTCCGGGCGGATGTCGCCGCGGCGGATCTTGTAGGAGGGCACGCCGGACTGCTCGGCGATGATGCGGGTGGCAAGCTGCTCGGCCGACATTTCGAGCGAGAAGAACCCGACGATGCCGCCGTTTTTCGTCTTCGTGGTGCCGTCGGGCTGCTTCTCGCCCTGGTAGGCCTTGGCGATGTTGAAAGCGATGTTGGTGACGAGCGACGTCTTGCCCATGGCCGGGCGGCCCGCGAGGATGATCAAATCCGACGACTGCAGCCCGCCCATCTTGGCGTCGAGGTCGGACAGGCCGGTGGCGAGCCCCGAGAGTTTGCCCTCGCGCTGATAGGCCTTGGCCGCCATGTCGACGGCGGTGGTGAGCGCGTCGGAGAATTTCTGGAAGCCGCCGTCGTACTTGCCGGCCTCGGCGAGCTCGTAGAGCCGGCGCTCGGTCTCCTCGATCTGGTCGCGGGGCGCGGACTCGACCGGGGCCTCGTAGGCGCCGTTGACGAGGTCCTCGCCGATGGTGATGAGCCGGCGGCGGATGGCGAGATCGTAGACGGCGCGGCCGTAATCCGCCGCGTTGACGACGGTGGTCGCCTCGGCCGCGAGGCGCGCGAGATAGGCCATCACGGTGATGCCGCCGAGGTCGGCGTCGCCGAGATAGGTCTTCAGCGTGATCGGCGTGGCGAGCTTGCCGGCCTTGATCAGCGAGGCGGCGGTCTCGAAGATCCGGCGGTGCACCTCCTCCATGAAGTGCTCGGGCATCAGGAAGTCCGAGACGCGATAATAGGCGTCGTTGTTCACGAGCATCGCGCCAATCAGCGCCTGCTCCGCGTCGATGTTGTGCGGCGCGACCCGGTATTCGGCCTGGACCGCTTCGAGCTTGGCCGCGAGGGCGTTCGGCAGGGCCATAGGCGGTCTCGCTCCTTCAGCGGCAGCCCGCGGGCGCCGGTCTCCGTCAGCCGTCCACCATGCCGCGACAGGGTGAACCGATCCTTAGCCGCGCTCTTCGGAACGCGAACGCCCGCGATTCCCTGAGAGGAACCGCGGGCGTCCATGGTCGAACAAACTGCGAACGTGTCAACCGCGGGAAACGACGCTCCCCGCTGTCCACCGTTGCTTGGGAGACTTCCGGCCTCTCGGACAGGGTGGTGTGACGGTTCCCCGCCCCACAAGGGGGAGGAGAAGGGCGTCATCGACCGCTTCGCAAGATGGAAGCGGTGTCAGCCTGAAGTACCAGAGGCTTAGCGATCCCGATCGCGGTCGTCGGCGCCTTCACCGGCATCGGCCAGGGCCTGGCCGACTTCGAGGCCGAGGTCGTCGAGGTTGAACGCCTCGCGCTCGGTGACGGACTCGCCGCGGGCCTGACGCTCGGCCTCTTCGGGGCTGCGGGCGACGTTGACGGTGACGGTGATCTCGACCTCGGGGTGCAGCGTGACGGGCACGTTGTGCAGGCCGAGCGTCTTGATCGGCTGGTGCAGCACGAACTGGTCGCGGCCGACCGAGAAGCCGTCCTTGGTGACGACCTCGGCGAGGTCGCGGGTGGAGACCGAGCCGTACAGCACGCCGGACTCGCCCGACTGGCGGATGAGCACGAAGCTCTGGCCGTTCAGCTTCTCGGCGACGCCCTCGGCCTCCTTGCGGCGGTCGAGGTTGCGGGCTTCGAGCTGGGCGCGCTGGGTCTCGAAGTGCTTCTTGTTGCCCTCAGTGGCGCGCAGGGCCTTGCCGCGGGCGAGGAGGAAGTTGCGGGCGTAGCCCGGCTTGACGCTGACGGTCTCGCCCATCTGGCCGAGCTTGGCGACGCGCTCGAGGAGGATGACGTCCATGGATGAAGTCCTTCTTTGGGTTGGGTGGTTCAGAGGGAGCGGGGTCCGCCGGGCGGGTCCGCCGGGGCCGAGCGGCGCGCGAGCGCCGTGTCGGCGATGCCGAACAGGGTCAGCGCCACGAAGGCGAGCCCCTGAGTCAGGATGAGGACGAGGTAGAGCCCGAACAGCAGGGCGCCGCGCGCCTGCCGACCCCGGCTCCGGTCGTGGAAGGCGGCGAGCCCCTGCAGGCTGAAGGCCGCGCTCAGCGCGCCGATCAGCGCCACGCCGAGCACGCCGGGATAGCCCGGCACCAGGGCCACGGCGATCGCGCCGACGAGCATCACCAGCACGTTGCGCGGCATCTGCGTGGAGGGCAGGTCCGGCCAGGGCCGCATCAGCCGGCCGGAAATCTTGACGATGCGCGCGGCGGCCCAGAGGTAGAACACGAGCAGGATGGTGAGGCCCTGCGCGGCGAGCCCCGGAGCGACGGTGGCCAGCGCATCGGCGACCTCGTCCTGAACCGTGGGAGCCTTATCCTCGTTCGGGACGGGAGGCGGCTCCTGCGCGGGCGGCGGAGTTACGCCCGAGGGTTGGCCCTCAGGCTGCCCGGCAATCCTCGCCGAGACGCTCGCGGGTCCTTCGCCCTTCATCTGTGCCTGCACCACCTTCTTCGCCATGGCGCCGAGCTGAGTCCGGAACGTCTCGTAGTTCGGCGCGGCGATCACGGCGATGGCGACGAAAGCGAGCGCGGCCGTGCCGGCGACCCAGGCGAGCAGCCGGCCGACCGGATACCATTCGAGCGTGCCGTCGGCGTTCGGCCGGCCGAGCAAGGCGAGATAGGCGATCCACCAGGCGGGGACCGCGAGATAGGCCGCGAAGCCGATACCGAGGAAGGGGGTGACGCCGATCGCCAGCGCCAAGGTGCCGGCCGCCACGGCGGCAAGGCCGGCCTTGTGGCTCCAGCCGAGCCCGACGATGAGAACCGGCAGGGGGGCGAGCAGGTAGAGCAGGATCGCGAGCGGCGTCGCCTGCAGCAGCATCCCGAACAGGAGCGCCGAGACGAGCCCGGCGAGGACGCCGATGCCGAGGTTCTGGGCCATGTTTTGTACGACGCGCTGTCCCGCTGACCCGAGGAGGGCAGGGTTAGAGGCAATCCGAAGCCCCAGCGATCGGACGGAGGAAACCGTCCGCAACGAAGAGCCGGCCCAGCAAAGCCGGGCCGGCCAAATCCGAAAAGACTACTTGATGACGTAGGGGAGCAGACCGAGGAAGCGCGAACGCTTGATCGCCTGGGCGAGCTCGCGCTGCTTCTTGGCCGAGACCGCGGTGATGCGGCTCGGCACGATCTTGCCGCGCTCCGAGACGTAGCGGGAGAGCAGCTTCACGTCCTTGTAGTCGATCTTCGGCGCATTCACGCCGGAGAAGGGGCAGGTCTTGCGACGACGGAAGAAGGGACGACGGCCACCGCCGCCAGCACCACCGGCAGCCGCGCCGGCACTTGCACCGAATGCCATGATCAGTTCTCCCCGCCGAAGTTACGCTCGGGCCGGTCGCCGCGATCGCCGCGGTCACCCCGGTCCCCACGATCGCCGCCGCCGCCGAACTCGTCGTCGCGACGACGCGGACGGTCGCCGCGGTCGCGATCCTTGCGGTCGTCGCGGTCGCGCTTCTGCATCATGGCCGAGGGCTCGGCCTCGAGCTGCTCGACGCGGATGGTCATGAAGCGCAGCACGTCCTCGGAGATCTGCATCTGGCGCTCCATCTCGGCGAGCGCAGCCGGGGGGGCGGAGATGTTGAGGAGCGTGAAATGCGCCTTGCGGTTCTTCTTGATCCGGTAGGCGAGGGACTTGATGCCCCAGGGCTCGATCTTCTCGATCGTGCCGCCATTGGCTTCGATGACGCCCTTGTAGGTCTCGACCATGGTCTCGACCTGCTGGGCCGTCACGTCCTGGCGCGCCAGGAAGACGTGTTCGTAGAGAGGCATTCTCGGGCCTTTCATCACAAAAAGGAGCCCGACCGCGTGTCAGCGGATTGCTCGGGCCGGTTCGTCTCGCAGTTCTCTCGGCGCCAAGCCCTTCGAGCCGTTGAATGGCCCGAGCGGAGTGTCGAAGGCGGGAACACCGGACGACGGGTTCTTCGAAGACGAACCCTATGCCGCGAACGGCACCGCCCGTTCAGCCCCCGGCCGGAGCGAACGCGAAGCGGGGCGTGTAGCGGGGTTTTTGCTGGAGGGCAAGGTGGAGAGAGGAAGCAGTTCGGATAGCGACGGGAATTAGCCGTCTTCTGCTGACGCTGCCATATGCTGCACGGCCAGCCAGAGCATTTGCATCTAAGGTGCACCGCCTTCCTGTTCATAAAGCTCTTGGCGATCTGTTCAGCTAGATTTATGCTCGTTTGTAGTAGCAAGATTCGATATCAAGTTCGTTGTCTGAGGAAGCAGTGCATGCCGGTTGATGATGATAATCTTGAATTTGCAGATGAAGGCGATGCCATCCTTGATGCCAATCAGGTAGCCGATTTCTCGCAAGCCGTTCTTTACTCGACTGATTGGACGGTAGAAACAATTATATCGCAAGCAAAGCGCGGAAATATCGAAATGAGGCCACGCTTTCAGCGCCGTGACGCTTGGCGAGTATTGCGCAAAAGCAGATTTGTAGAATCAATTATTTTGGGTCTTCCAATTCCTCAAATTGTTCTAGCTGAGAAGCGTAACGAGCGCGGTAAATATATAGTCCTGGATGGAAAACAAAGATTATTGTCGTTATTGCAGTTTGTTGGAGATGCTGAAGGTGAAAACAATAATTTGCACTATTAGGATTAGAAGCAAGAGCTGATTTAGTTCGAAAAAAATATAAAGACCTTGCTGAGGACCCTACGCTCTCGAATGAGCTGAATGCTTTCTTGAACCACACTCTACGCACCGTTGTCATCCGGAACTGGCCAAATACGGAATTCTTACATCTCGTATTTTTAAGGCTAAACACCGGAAGCGTAAAGTTATCGCCTCAGGAGCTGCGGCAGGCTGTCGTTCCAGGTGGGTTCTCCGACTATGTCGATGATGCTGCGGCGGCATCCTCAGAGATACAAGCGCTGCTCTCTCGAAAGACGCCAGATCCGAGAATGAGGGACGTAGAACTGCTAGTGAGATATCTCGCACTTCACAACTTTGTTGAAAAATATCCTGGCCGTATGAAAACTTTTCTTGATGAAAGTTGCGAAAAACTTAATAATAACTGGGATAAATCGCAATATGTCGTTAAAGAACAGGTAAGAAACTTTAAAGAAGCCACAAAGGCTCTTATCGATATTTTTGGGGCTAATCGTATAGCACGGAAAGAAAATTCCAAATCGTTTAATCGAGCAATATTTGACGCTCTTGTGTTCTATGCATCCGAACCGCGCATTAGAGATGCAATGTTGGGCGACCGAGATCGAGTTATTAATGCATACAATGAGGTTCTGAAAAACCCTGAATTTGCTGAGGCTATCGAAAGCGATACAGCAGGCTTGCCTCATACTGAAGCGCGGCTCAGAATTTGGGGGGAAGCGCTTCATAATATAATAGCTTTACCTGCAGCGCCACCAAAATTGGTCGATGGAAGAATTTCGTTTGCGGGTTTCTAGCAATGGCGTCCGCTGGTTACATGCGTTTGAATGAGCAGATAGCATATCTGCGTACACATTTATTGCCTGCTGTTTTTGACCCAACAGGTAACTACAGCGACCAAAGCATTTTCGTTAAAGCGCTGGCTTTCAGAGTTTTAGCTCATGCAGAAATCGAAGAATTTTTTGAAGAGCGAGTCACTGAAATAGCTAAAACAGCTTGGGCGTCTTGGAAAGAAAAATGCCATGTATCGGCTACAGCAATGTGTCTTATCGCATTTAGTGGTAGAGAGATGAAGCTTCCTCCAGATACATATAGTGCGCCGGGAGACAATCAAAAGAAGATATGGCCCTCACTAATCGATGTTAATCATAGGTTAAATGAAGCCGTCAGCCTATTTATAAAACAAATTTCGATTAACAATCATGGTATTCGGGAGAAGAATATACTTGGTATGCTGTTGCCCGTTGGTATAGATCATAAGAAAATCGATGACGTTTTTCTTACGGAAATCGATGATTTTGGACAGCAAAGAGGCAAGGCTGCTCACACCAGTTCGGCAAAATTTGTTCAGCAAGGAATCGATCCAAAAGGCGAATATGACCGCTTGCTGAAAATTGTAAGTTTGTTACTGCCCCTCGATGAAGAGCTTGATATTGTTCTAAAAAATTGTACTTCTGTCTAAATAAATATGATCAAAAATTTCAAGAAGACGAGATGTCTTACTTTTGACTGGTGCGCGGGTACGTATGGGCGAGTCAAGGGAGTGGGAAATTGTCGGATTATGGTCGAACGGAAGATTACGGCACCAGGGCATACCATTTCGCCTGGGGCCACAAAAATCGTGAGGGGATCGTACCGAGCTTGGTCAAGCCTTCGCCGTAGATAATAGGGATTCGGTTGCCACGTATGTGAGTTCAGCTAAAGCTCTCACTTCAACGAAGCCGCAATCGCCTGCTGGATCCCCATCACATCCGCCCCGCGCTTCAGCGTCCGCTCGATCGGATCGGGCCGGCCCGACACCCAGACCTTCAGCTCGGAATCCATGTCGAAGCTGCCGGCGGTCTCGACGGAGAAGGAGGTGATCGCCCGGTAGGGTACGGTGAGGTACTCGACCTTGCGGCCGGTCATGCCCTGCTTGTCGATCAGGATCAGGCGGCGGTCGGTGAAGACCATCAGGTCGCGCAGGACCCGAAAGGCGACGCGGACGCTCTCGCCCTGCGTCAGCACGCCGGCGAGCTGCTGGTCGACCTCGCCGGGGGTGAGGTCGCTGCCGTGGCCGAGAAGTCCGTCGAGGAGACCCATGGGACTGCGCTCCGTGTCGTGTCCCGGTGATGTGGGACGGCGCAGCGGGCTTTGCGAGCCGACGCGATGTACGGCGGCATCGAGCATGCTATTTTGCCGGTCGAGGTGATCTATGGCCGACATTTTCAACCAAGCCGTCGAAGCCATGCGCCGAATGCCGTCCGCGGAGCGAGACAGCATTGCCCAGGCAATCGTATCGCTCGCCGGCCATGAGGCCGGACCGCTCGATGTCGAGCCGGAGCATCTGCCCTACGTGCTGGAAGGTCTGGCGCAGATCGAACGCGGGGCGTTCGTCGAGGGCGAACCGGAGGAGATCGTCGCCCGCGCGTTCGAACGAGCCCGCCGCAACGCACAGTGAAGCTGCGTTTTTTGCCGAGGCTGAAGGCGCACGGCGTAAGCGAAGCCGCGTTCAAATATTTTCCGATGGCTCTTTCTCTCGTCGGTTGACCCCCGTCGTCATTGCAAGCGCAGCGAAGCAATCCAGGGCCTCACTCGCTACGTCGGCGCGTTGGCCCTGGATTGCTTCGCCTTCGGCTCGCAATGACGGCAAAGCCTTTGGTCTCGATGGCACGAAGTCGATGTCTGGCTGTCACGCCGGAATCTGCGCGATCCCGCCGGTGTTCTCCGCCTTCACGCCGTTCTCCTCCTGCCGGAAGCGGCTGAGCGCCTGATAGACCTGCAGCCGCGCGCGCATCACCGAGCCCAGCGGACGGTGCGCCGCGAGGCTGTGGGCCGGGCGAAAGGTCATGACCTCGTCGAAGTAGCGCACGCGCTCCGGGCTGTACGCGTCCTGCCGGGGCAGGCGGAGGGTGGCGATCGTCCGGTAGGGGCTGATCGCGACCGGCCAGTCGACGGAGGCGTCCTCGATCGGCTGCTTGTCGCGGTCGGCCCAGAGCTGAGCCTTCAGTTCGTAGACCGCCTCGTTCTCGCTAAAATAGGCCACGGCTGCGTGGCGAAATCCGTCTTCGTCCTGCTTCGGGTCGAGCTGCCAGGATTCGAGGGCGCGCTGGGCCGGCGCGACCGGGACGGCGCCGAGCTTCGCCACGTAATCGCCGAAGCGGATCGGGGCTTGGCTGAAATAGCTCTCGGCCAGGGGATGGCCGAAGGGGTGGCCGAAGAAATCGGCAAGGGCGCTCTCGGTGCCGAAGGCGTGCAGCAGCTTGTTGAAGTTGCGCATCGTGGAGGCGACGGCGCTCTTCACGCCCTCGGGCAGGCCGGTGGCCTTGCCGATGACCGTGCCGTCGCGCAGGAAGCCGGAGGCGGTGCCGGACGGGAAGGTCGTGCCGGTGGCGAGCACGAAATCCTGGGTGTCGGCCGCGTGGCCGGGCAGCTTTTCGCCTGGAACATCGAAGATCTTGAGCGAGAGGCCGCGGTGGGTGGAGACGCGGTCGCCGAGTTTTTCGCCCGGCCCCTGGGCGAAGCGTACAGCCACCGCGTGGCTGCCGGGGGTGGCGAAGAGGCCTTGGGCGAGTTCGGGGGGCAGGTCGTCGGCGATGGTCAGCGTGCCGGTGACGCAGGCGGTGCTCTTGGCGTGGCTGGCGCGCACGGCGTGGCCGTCGCGCGTCTCGACGGTCTGCGACTGCTGGGTCATGCCCTGGATAATGCCGTCGATCGTCGCCTGCTCGTCCTGTTCGGGCGTCTCGATCTCGGGGGCGTAACGCAGGTAGGTCATCCGGTCTCCTCACGATGCGGGCGCGCTGCGGATCTCGCCCGCGGCGCCGGTCCTGGGAGGGCAAGGTTGGATCGGTTCTGATGTTTCCCGCGGGGCGTTCACGTGAACGCGAGCGCCGCCGGTCCATTGTCAACGCGCCGGCCGCGGTCCAATCCGGCGGGAGCGGCCCAGCGTGCGGCCGTCCGGTCCCTGGCGGAGTTTCCCGTGTCCACGTCCTCCTCGCCCCATGCGCTGCGGCTCGGCGTCAACATCGATCACGTCGCCACCGTCCGGAACGCCCGCGGCGGTGTCTATCCGGATCCGGTCCGGGCGGCGCGCGAGGCCGTCGCGGCCGGCGCCGACGGCATCACCGCGCATCTGCGCGAGGACCGCCGCCACATCCGCGATGCCGACATCGCCGCGCTCAAGAGCCTGCCGGTGCCGCTCAACCTCGAGATGGCCGCCACCGACGAGATGGTCGCCATCGCGCTGGCGACGCGGCCGCACGCCGCTTGCCTCGTGCCCGAGAAGCGCGAGGAGAGGACCACCGAGGGCGGCCTCGACATCGTCGGCGGACGCGCCCACCTCGCGCCGCGAATCGTCACGCTGGCGCAGGCCGGCATCCGCGTGTCGCTGTTCGTCGAGCCCGAGGCGGCGGTGATGGAGGCCGCGTCCGCTTTGGGGGCGCCCGTGGTCGAACTCCACACCGGCAGCTATTGCGAGGCGCACGCGGCCGGCGACGCGGCTCGCACCCGCGCCGAACTCGACCGGATCGTGCGCGCGGCGCGCCATGGCACCGCCCTCGGCCTCGAGGTCCATGCCGGGCACGGCCTGACCCTCGACAGCGTCGGGCCGGTGGCGGCCCTGGCCGAACTCAGGGAGCTCAATATCGGTCACGCCCTGATCGCCGAGGCGATCTTCGTCGGGCTGCAGCGGGCGGTGCGGGACATGCGCGCGGCGATGGACCGGTCGCGCGGCGGCTGACCGGTTGCGGCATGGCCGCAGCACACGTGCGCCGGGCTCGACACCTGTCGGCGTCGTACGCGCTAGACGCCGCGATTCCGTACGATAGAATACGCTGCCGGTTTCGAATGAACGCTGGCCTACCGCGCTTGCCGGCCCCGACCATCCCCATTGTCGGTCGGCGAGCGCGGTAGTTTGGTCAAGCAAAAGCCCCGCAGGCGCGTGGCCGCGGGGCTCAAGAGGTGTCGGCGCGGAACGATCGGGACTGTTCCTGCCGGCTCCGCTTCATAGCAGCCCCGCCCGGCGCGAACTGTGGCCGATGAGGCGCACCGAGAGGGCGGCGGCATCCGCTGCGCCGGATAGAGCGGCGATCTGCCCTCCACGATCGCGCTCGACGCGTACCCGCCGATCGGTAATGGATGCGGCATCGCCCTGCGGTCACGCGTGGCGAGATCGTTGCCGTATCGGCTAAGACGCGACGCATCCATGATCCTCGGCATCGGCTCGGACCTCTGCGACATCCGGCGCATCGAATCATCGCTCGTGCGGTTCGGCGAGCGCTTCACCCATCGCGTCTTCACCGATGGCGAGCGGGCCAAGTGCGATGCTCGCGCCGCCCGCGCGCCGTCCTATGCCCGTCGCTTCGCGGCCAAGGAGGCCTGCGCCAAGGCACTCGGCACCGGTATGGCGAGCGGCGTGTTCTGGCGCGACATGGAGGTGGTGAACCTGCCCGGCGGCAAGCCGACCCTGCGGCTCAGCGGCGGCGCCGAGGCGCGTCTCGCCGAGATGCTGCCCGCGGGCCACGAGGCCCGCATCCACATCTCGCTGACCGACGATCCGCCCATGGCGCAGGCCTTCGTGATCATCGAAGCCGTGCCCTCCGGCACGGCGCATCGGTAGCCGGCGCGCGCCCGCGTTGCCGGGGGGCTCGGCTTGGTCTAGACCGCCGCACACCGCCGACGCGTCGCCGGGTCGCACAGTCGCGGCCGTGGCGGAGACCGGCCGGGAGCCCAGCACCAACGCATGGAACAGGCGCGCGTGGATCACGACACGAAGCAGCAGATCCGGACGGCCGAGCCTGATACCGGAACCTGGGCCAGCATCCGGGAGACGGTCAAGGTCGGCATCCAGGCGCTGCTCATCGCCCTGGTGGTGCGGACACTGCTGTTCCAGCCCTTCAACATCCCCTCGGGATCGTTGGTGCCGACGTTGCTGATCGGCGACTACCTGTTCGTGTCGAAATACTCCTACGGCTACTCGAAATACTCCCTGCCGCTCTCGGAGTACCTGCCGTTCCAGTACCACGCCCGCGTCTGGGGCGCAGAGCCGAAGCGCGGCGACATCGCCGTGTTCAAGCTGCCCAAGGACAACGCCACCGACTACATCAAGCGCGTGATCGGGTTGCCCGGCGACAAGATCCAGGTGATCGAGGGCGTGCTCAACATCAACGGCAAGGCCGTGAAGCGCGAGCGCATCGCCGATTACGAGACCTCGGATGCCTTCGGCCAGGCGACAAAGGTGCCGCAATACAACGAGACGCTGCCCGGCGGCGTCGAGCACCGCACCGTCGAGCGCGACGGCGACCACGGCTTTTGGGACAACACCGAGCTCTACACAGTGCCCGCTGGCCACTTCTTCATGATGGGCGACAACCGCGACAACTCGACCGATTCGCGCGACCTCTCGAGCGTCGGCTACGTGCCCTTCGAGAACTTCGTCGGCCGCGCCGAGATGATCTTCTTCTCGATCGACGAGGGCACGCCCGCTTGGCAGGTCTGGCGCTGGCCGGCCGACGTGCGCTGGAACCGCATCTTTACGACGATTCACTGATGTGACGGCCGAAACTGAGAAGACTCCCGCGGACGACGGACAGCAGGGACGTCTATCGAGTCGCGCCCGGCGCGCGCATCGCCCGAGACCCGCGATCGACGTTCTCGAAACCGCGATCGGCCATCGCTTCGCCGACCGGGACCTGCTGCCGCTGGCGCTAACCCATGTCAGCAAGGCGGATGGTGGCCGTATCGGCAGCTATCAGAGGCTCGAATTCTTGGGCGACCGCGTTCTCGGTCTCGCCGTGGCTGACCTGCTCTACGAGGCATTTCCGCAGGCCGACGAGGGCGACCTGTCGCGCAGGCTCGCCGGGCTCGTGCGCCGCGAAACCTGTGCATCCGTGGCGGAGACCTGGGAGGTCGGGCCGCATCTCAATCTCGGCCCCGGCGAGGTTCAGGGCGGAGGCCGGCGCAACCAGACCATCCTGGCCGATGTCTGCGAGGCGATCCTCGGAGCCGTGTTCCTCGATGCCGGCTATGTTGCGGCCAAGGCGATCGTGCGCGCGGCCTTCCGTCCCGAGCAGGACACCGCCGCACCGCGTGGGCGTGACGCCAAGTCGGCGTTGCAGGAGTGGGCGATGGCGCGGGCGCTGCCGATTCCGGTGTATGAGGTAGTGGAGCGCTCGGGCCCGGACCACGCCCCGATTTTCGTCATCGCCGCGCGCGTGTCGGGCGTCGAACAGGGGCTCGGACGCGGCGGCTCTAAACGGCTCGCGGAGCAGGAAGCGGCACAGGCCGTGCTCGACCGCGAGGGAATCGGTGCCGCAGGCGCCACGCAGGACGGACCGGAATGACCGACATCGAGGGACAGGCGCCCGACGAGAACAAGACCGACGGCACGGTGTCGGGCGCACCCGAGAGCGAGCCAGCAGCCCTGAAGCCCGTCGACACCCAGGCCGGCTTCGTCGCGCTCATCGGCGTGCCGAATGCCGGCAAGTCGACCCTGCTGAACGCGATCGTCGGCGCGAAGGTCACGATCGTCTCCCGAAAGGTGCAGACGACGCGGACCCAGGTGCGCGGCATCCTGATGGAGGGCAGCGCCCAGGTCATCCTGGTCGACACCCCCGGCATCTTCGCGCCGAAGCGCCGGCTGGATCGCGCCATGGTGCATTCGGCCTGGAGCGGCGCGGGCGACGCGGACGCGCTCTGCCTGCTGATCGACGCGCGCAAGGGCATCGACGAGGAGGTCGAGTCCATTCTGTCGAAATTGCCCGAGGTGCGGCGGCCGAAACTCCTGATCCTCAACAAGATCGACCTGATCGCCCGCGAAAAGCTGCTCGAACTGGCGCAGGCCGTGAACGCGCGGGCGCCCTTCGAGGACACCTTCATGATCTCCGCGCTGAACGGCGACGGCGTCCCGCATCTGCGCAAGGCGCTCGCCGCCCGGATGCCGCCGAGCCCATGGCTCTACCCGGAGGATCAGGTTTCCGACGCTCCCATCCGCATGCTCGCCGCCGAGATTACCCGCGAAAAGATCTACGACCGGCTGCACGAGGAACTGCCCTACCGCTCCACCGTCGAGACCGACCAGTGGGTGATCAAGAGCGACGGCTCGGTCCGCATCGAGCAGACGATCTTCGTCGAGCGCGAGAGCCAGCGCTCAATCGTGCTCGGCAAGGCCGGCCAGACCATCAAGGCGATCGGACAGGCGGCCCGGCGCGACATCGCCGAGGTCGCCGAGGCTCAGGTTCACCTGTTCCTGCACGTGAAGGTACGCGAGAACTGGGCCGACGATCCCGCCCGCTACCGCGAGATGGGCCTGGAGTTTCCGAGAGGCTGATTCAGCGGCGGCCTGTCCTCGTCATCGATGCGACTGACGGGCCGTCTCCGGCCTGCGACGGGAATTCCCGGGTGTCGATGCCAACCCGTCGCTGCGTCACATGCGCAAACGGTGCGGCCATCAACAGCGCAGTCGTGCCGGACGCCGGCCAAAGCCTGTAAAAGACCGGACTCGGCGCGATTCTCCGAACCGAAAGGGATTCGCCGTCCGCCTGTAACGACCCCGAATGAGTCCCTCCCCGATCATGTCAAACCTCGAGAGCGGAGCCGCTACCGTGCGGCCCGTCGTTTACGGCCTTCCGTCCGACGAACTCGTCGACGTGCCCCAGGACGCGCTTCAGGTCTCTCCGCTCATCCCGGGGTCTGCGCGCCTGGAGGACATGCAGACGGCCGCGCTGCCGGGCTCCGCCGTCGTGCTCGCCCCGCCGGGTACGGCCGAGCGCCGCTACGCTCTTGCGCTCGTCCTGCGCGCACTCTCGCCCGGTGAAACGCTGGTCGTCCTGGCGCCGAAGGATCGGGGCGGTAGCCGACTCGGCAAGGAACTCGCAGGTTTCGGCTGCGCGGTGTCGGAGGAGGCCCGTCGACACCAGCGAATCTGCACGGTCTCGCGTCCGGCATCCCTCGACGGACTCGACGAGGCGATCGAGGAGGGCCGCTCGCGCCATGTCGACAACCTCGCACTCTGCACGCAGCCCGGTATCTTCTCGTGGAACCGAGTCGATCCCGGCAGCGCGCTGCTGCTCAAGCACCTCCCAAAAAAGCTCGCCGGCAAGGGCGCCGATTTCGGTTGCGGTCTCGGTATCCTTGCGCTTGCCGTGCTGCACGCCGAGACGGTCACGAGCCTCGCCATGATCGACATCGACCGGCGCGCCGTCGAGATGGCCCGCCGCAACGTCGTCGATCCGCGCGCCACGATCCGCTGGGCTGACATCCGCCAGCCCGACCCGGCCCTGACCCGCCTCGATTTCGTGGTGATGAACCCGCCCTTCCACGATGGCGGCGCCGAGGATCAGGCGCTCGGCAAGGTCTTCATCGCACGCGCCGCGGACGCGTTGCGCTCGGGCGGCACGCTCTGGATCACGGCGAACCAGCATCTGCCCTACGAGGCGCCCCTGCGCGCCGCATTCCGCACCGTAACGCCCGTCGCCTCCGAGGGCGGCTTCAAGGTCTACGAGGCTCGGAAATGAGCGGCGGCAAGTCCGCTCCTCAAGGTAAAGCCGTCCGTCTCGACAAGCTGCTGGCCAATCTCGGGTATGGCTCCCGTCGCGAGATCCAGGGTCTGGCCCGCGCCGGCGCCGTCCTCCTCGACGGGGAGCCCGTGAGGGACGCGGCCGGGCGCATCGCGCTCGATCCCGATCTGTCCGCGCGCATGACGATCGACGACGAGCCGCTCGATCCGCTGCCGGGCGTCGCGCTGCTGCTACACAAGCCCCTGGGCGTGACCTGCTCGCACAAGGAGACCGGCCCGCTCGTCTACGGCCTGCTGCCCGAGCGCTGGCGGCACCGCGACCCCGCGCTCTCCACCGTCGGCCGCCTCGACAAGGAAACCTCCGGCCTCCTGCTCCTCACCGACGACGGCGCCCTGCTGCATCGGATCATCTCGCCGAAGGCCCATGTGGCGAAGCGCTATCAGGTGACGCTGGAGAGGCCACTCGCCGGCGACGAGGAACGGGTTTTTGCCTCCGGCACGCTGATGCTGGAGGGGGAAGAGAAACCGCTGCTGCCGGCCGTCTTGGAGGTCCACCACGCCACCCATGCCGCCCTGACGCTGAGCGAGGGCCGCTACCATCAGGTCCGCCGCATGTTCGCAGCCATCGGCAACCATGTCGCCGCGCTACACCGTGACAAGATCGGTGGGCTCGAACTGCCGCAGGATCTCGAGGCCGGCCGCTACCGGATCATGGAAGAGGCCGACATCGCGGGCTTGTTCGCCGGTTAGCTTCGGCTTCCGAGGTCAGAGCTCGAAGCGGGAGACCTCGCCGAGCAGTTCGACGAAGCGGCGCGCGCCATGCTCGAGCATCGCCGCGCCGACCTCCGCTGTGCCCAGCGCGGCATGGCCGATCGCACCGGAGGCATGCAGGTCCTCGGCCTTCCAGGCGAAGGCCGCCGGCCGTCCGGCGCGGAGCAGAGAGAAATCGCGCTCGATCGCCACGGTTCGCGGCTGGAAGTTCCGAACATGCTCGGTGCGGACCAGATCCGGCCGCAGCGCCAGCATCAGCGCCGTCTCGATCCCGCCCGCATGAATGCCGTGGCGGATCTCGTCTTCCGGCACGAGCCCATCGGGGTAGCCGAGTCGACTCCACGAAGTCGTCACGACGACGGTGCCGAACCGGCCGCGCAGCTCGCCTGCGATCAGGTCGATCAGCGCGCTGTTGCCACCGTGCGAGGTGACGATGACGAGCTTGGGGCAGCCGGCCCGGTGGACACCGGCGCCGATCTCCATCCAAGCCGCCAAGGCCGTCGCCGTCGTGAGCGAAAGGGTGCCTGGGAAGCTGTCGTGCTCGTCCGACTTGCCGACCGCCTGCACCGGCAGCGTCAGCACGTCGAGAGCGTCGGGAACCAGCGCGGCGACACGCTCGAGATAGCCTTCGGCAATGATCGCGTCGGTACCGAGCGGCAAGTGCGGTCCGTGCTGCTCGATGGCGGCGACGGGCATCACGGTGACGGTACGCGCCATGTCGCGCGCCGCGACATCCACCGTGGTCAGATCGCGCCAGGCGCGTGCCGGCATGGCCCCCTCGTCGAGCATCCCGCCGGAACCCGGCTCGCCGCACAGGAGCGGCAAGCCGGTTCGATCGTCAAGCGCGCTGAGGAGGTCAGCGGCGGCGGCTGAGCAGCCAGCCGATGCCGAAGGCGGCCGCGGCGACGAGCGCAAGGGTCGTGCCCTTGTTCTCTTCAGCCCGCGCATAGACGGCACGGCCGCGATCGCTCACCTCGCGACCGTAATATCGGCCACGCTCCGCCGCCTCGTCGCTGATGGCGCGGCCTCGCTGGGAAACGTCGTCGCGCAAGCTGCGACCGCGTTTGGCGGCATCCTCCGCGAAGTCGCGGCCGTCACGGTGCAGCCGCTCGGCGCGGTCCTGGACGCGACCGTAGGCCGACTGGGCGACGCCGGCGACCTGCTCGTAGGCGCCTTCGACCTGCGGACGGGCGCGGCCGGTCACAGCACCGATGGCACTGCGGCCACGGCCGCGGATGTTGCGGATTCCGCCTTCGATCTGATCTCGGTTCATCGATACGTCTTTCTAAGGCATCGCATTTCTGGGCCGCTGACGGCCCGGGATACGGCGACGCGAAGGAGAAAAAATTCGGGAAGCCTCTTAATGCGACATCGCACGAGGTTTCCCGTGTCGTAGGGAGGGGGCGCCGACAGCGCGCGCATGGGGCGCAGCCGCCGGCAATTATCTCCCGGACTAGAAGCCGGCCTTCACCTTGTCGGCGAGGTTCTTGAGGCCTTGCTTGGCGTTGCCGACGGTCTTCTGCGTCGTGCCTTTGGCTTCCTGAGCATGCCCCTCGGCCTGGAGCGTGGTATTGCCGGTGATCTTGCCGACGCTCTGCTTCATGGAGCCGGCGGCCTGATTGGCGGTCCCCTTGATCTTGTCGGTTGTGCTGCTCATCGCAGGTCTCCTTTAAGGTGCGTCGGCTTGACGCGACGGCCTATCTGGCAACCGGAACGGTACGAGGCAGCGAAGGTTCCAATCTGGCCTTGGTAGGGTCCGATCCGCGAGGCGCGCCGCGGTCATCCCTGGCCACGGATCCGAGCGCTGGAAGCTGCCGATGAACGCGAAGCAGCCGAGTGTGGCCGGGTCGCGCTATCGCCACGACCATTCACGGCTTAATCCTGTCGAAAGCTCCTGTCCGGATTTCCCCATGCGTCGAATCGCGCTCCGCCGCCTCACTCTGCCCGCCTTGTGGCTCCTTGCAGGGACCGGCGCGGCCTCCGCGCTCTCGCTCCCATTCGAGGAGTCGGACTATCTCCCGCCCGAGGCGACGACGACCTATCAGGAGCGCTCGCTCAACCATCAGGCACCCCTGACGATCGAGCATCCGCCTGTCGCGGTGGGCGGGCGCCGTGGCGGCAGCTCTGCGGCGATGGCAGGGTTCTGCCACGAAGGTGGAACGATCGTGCGCCGGGACCGGCTCGGCCAGCCGATCGTTCGCCAGCGCGAGGTCTGCGATAACGTCGCCCCGCGCACCCTCTGGCCCGGCCATACCGACCCGCGCCCAGCCTGGCCTGCCGAGCGTGTGCTGCGCCGGACCTCGGTGCGCACGAAGGGCTGACGGCGCTGCCGGACCGAAGACCGGGTTCAGCCGTAGCGGTGCAGTTCCGAGCCGTGCCGCTTGAGCCAGCGCTCGGCTTCGTCGACGTTCGGGCAGAGGGCGTTCGTCAACGCCCAGAAGCGGGCCGAGTGATTCATCTCGCGCAAGTGCGCCATCTCGTGGGCGACGAGGTAGTCGAGCACGACCGGCGGGGCGAGGATCAGCCGCCAGGAGAAGTTCAGTTCGCCGGTCGCCGTGCACGAGCCCCAGCGGCTGCGCGTGTCCCGCACCGTGATGCGCTTCGGCCGCTCGCCGAGGCGGCCCGCATAGATGTCGGCTGCTGAAGCCAGGTCGCGCTGGACCTCGCGCTGCAGGAAGTCGCGCACCCGGCGTGACACGTGCGCGGCTTCGCCCGATACCGCGAGCACTGCTTCGTCGCCCGCCCGCTCGGCGGCCGATGCGCTTCGCCCCGGGCGATGGACGATGCGATGCATCTCGCCCCGCAACGGAATGCTGGCGCCCGGCTCGAAGGCCACCCGCGCCGGTACCTTGGCAAGCCGCGCAGCGATCCAGCCGCCATGGCTTACGGCGAATTTCTGAGCCGCCGCGAACGAGGTGCGCGTCGGCAGCGTCAGGATGACCTCGCCGGTGGCGTTGGAGACCCTCAGCGTCAGCCGCCGCGCCGTCGGTCGCCGACGCAGGACGACGTGCAGGCCGACGCCCTCGTGCCAGACTTCCAGGAAATCCGGATCGGGTGTCCGCAACAGCATGGATCTCAACGCGGCTACCATGACGCGGATATCCGGCCTCCTGACCGCCTAGGCTCGTCCCCGTCCGTGCTGTCACGTTCGGGTAGCCGTGCCGGAAGCGGCACCATAAGCCGTGTCTCAGAATGGGCATAGCCACGCTGGAGGCCGCAGACCATTCTCATCTGCGGCGGAGATGTTCCGGCCCTCAGCCGACCTCGCGCAGATAGCGGCTGGCGGTGGGCGTTCCCTGCATCTCGCGAATGAAGCGGGCGATGCGTGGCGCGATCACCGAGCGGTAGCGCGAGCCGTTGAACACACCATAATGGCCGACCTCTTCCTGCAGGTGATAGGCCTTGCGCTCGGCGGGCAGGTTTGGGGTCAGGTCGAGGGCGGCCTTGGTCTGGCCGACGCCCGAGATGTCGTCGTTCTCGCCTTCCACCGCGAGGATCGCACAGCGGCGGATTGCGCCGAGATCGACCCGCGTGCCGGCATGCATCATCTCGCCCTTGGGCAACGAACGGTCGACGAACACGGTCTGCACGGTCTGCAGGTAGAACTCGGCCGTCAAATCCATCACCGCGAGGTACTCGTCGTAGAAGTCGCGGTGCTTCTCGGCGGATTCGCCGTCGCCGGTGACGAGATGATGGAACATGTCGTTGTGCGCGGTGACGTGGCGATCGAGGTTCATCGCCATGAAGCCCGAGAGCTGCAGGTAACCCGGATAGACGCGCCGGAAGACGCCGGGATAGATCGCCGGCACCAGCGTGATGCAGTTCTGCTCGAACCAGCCCATGCCACGCTCCTGCGCGAGGCAATTCACGGCTGTGGGCGAGCGATGCGTATCGATCGGGCCGCCCATCAGGGTCATCGAGACCGGGACGTACTGAGACTCCTGCGCTTCCATCAGGGCGACTGCCGCGAGCACCGGCACGGCCGGCTGGCACACTGCCATGATGTGCAGGTCCGGCCCGAGATCGCGAAAGATGTCGCGGAGATAGTCGATGTAGGTGTCGAGGTCGAAATGGCCGTCGAGCAGCGGCACCATGCGCGCATCTGCCCAATCGGTGATGAACACCCGATGGTTCGGCAACATCGCCTCGACGGTGCCGCGCAGAAGCGTGGCGTAGTGGCCGGACATCGGCGCCACGATCAGCAGCTTGGGATCCGGTTCGGCAGGTCCGTGCACGAGACCGCGATCGAAGGCGATGACGTTACAGAACGGCCGTGACCAGACCACGCGCTCGGAGACCGGCACGGCCACGCCGTCGACGATCGTGTTGTCGAAGCCGAAGGCCGGCTTGCCGTAGCGGCGCGTCACCCGCTCGAACATCTCGCAGGCGGCGGTGAGCGGCCGCAAGTACTGTGAGTAGGCGAGCGGGTTGGCCGGGTTCTGCAGGCCGTGCCGGGTCATGTCGGCCATGAGCCGGGCCGGGGCCAGCATTGCCCTCATGGTTTCGTACCAGACGTAGGCGAGATCCATGACGACTCCCTTTGGCGTGGCCCTTTTGCGCGGCTGCGGTTCCAGGATCTGTCGGAGACCCGGCACGCCGAGCCAAATCTGTCTTTCTGGCAATCCCGGTTCAGGGAACGATTCCGCGCGCCGGTTCTTCCGGCATGTGGCCTGAACCGGCGATGACGCGCGACAGCTTCGGCCGTTCCATCTCGCCGGCAGTTGGGTCGACGGCCGGCCTTCCAAAGTTGTGGACACCGTCATGAACGTTTTGAGCACATGAACGACCTGGGCAGCGGAGCCGGCGTCAACGACGCCCGGCATCTCAGGCTCGACACCTTCGTGCGCCTGCGCTGGCTTGCGCTGACCGGCCAGAGCGCGGCGGTCCTCGGTGCGCAATTCGGACTCGGGCTGCGCCTGCCGTTCGGCTGGTGCTTCCTGGTGATCGCCGTCTCGTCCTGGTTGAACCTGGCGCTGCGCATCCGCTTTCCGGCGAGTTACCGGCTCAGCGACGATTCGGCGGCGCTGTTGCTCGCCTTCGACATCGTGCAACTCGCCGCCCTGCTTTTCCTGACGGGAGGGCTGCAGAATCCATTCTCGCTGCTCTTCCTCGCCCCGGTTCTGATCTCGGCCACGGCCCTGCCGCCGGAGCGGACTCTGGCGCTCGGCATGCTCGCGATCGGGCTGGCGACGTTGCTGGCCCTGGTCCATCGGCCGCTGCCCTGGTTCGCCGATGGGCGCATCGAGTTGCCGTTCCTCTATGTCTCCGGCGTCTGGACCGCGATCCTGCTCGGCACCGCCTTCACCGGCGTTTACGCCTGGCGCGTCGCCGAGGAGGCGCGGCAGCTGGCCCAGGCGCTCGCCGCGACCGAACTGGTGCTCGCCCGCGAGCAGCACCTCTCGCAACTCGACGGGCTGGCGGCGGCGGCTGCGCACGAACTCGGCACGCCGCTCGGCACCATCATGGTGGTGGCCAAGGAACTCGACCGGCAGCTCGGCCCCACGGCGACGCAGGCGGTGGCGGACGATCTCAAGCTCCTGCGCGATCAGGTCGACCGCTGCCGCGGCATCCTCTCGAAGCTGACCTCGTTGGACGAGGACGAAGGCTTCCTCCAGACGCTGAGTTTCGGCCATCTGATCGAGGAACTCGTCGCCCCGCAGCGCGCGCTCGGCATCGCCGTCGAGGTCTCGAAGAGCGGGGAAGGGCCGGAGCCGTCCTGCCGTCGCAATCCCGGCGTGACCTTCGGGCTGGCCAACATCCTCGACAACGCCGTCGATTTCGCGGAATCGCGCGTGCTGGTCGAAGCCCGCTGGACCTTGGATCGGGTCTCCTTGGAGTTCCGCGACGACGGGCCGGGCTTTCCGAGTGAAGTCCTGCTGCGCGCCGGCGAACCTTACGTCACCACCCGTAGCCCCGGCCCCTCGACCTCTCCCGACACGGTCGGCTCGGGTCTCGGGCTCGGCCTGTTCATCGCAAAGACCCTGATCGAGCGCTCGGGTGCGCAGCTCAGCCTTTCGAATGCCTCGACTCCGGGGATGAAAGGTGCGGTGGCGCGGATCTCCTGGGCGCGCCACATTTTCGAGCGCGGAACTTTGGCGAACAATTTTGTTGCGCCCAATTCAATGTGGCCACTGCCCGAACGCGGAACGGCGCCCATATAAGTGGTCAAAGCATAGACCGAACAAGGAACATCACATGCTCACGCACACCGGTGCGCCGACGCAGGGAACCGATCCTGCGGTGTTGTCCGATGCCGATCCGCTGGCTGCCTTCACCGATCGCAGCCTGCTGATCCTCGACGACGACCGTCCGTTCTCGACCCGGCTTGCCCGCGCGATGGAAGCGCGTGGCTACAACGTCCATGTGGCCGAGAGCGTGGCCGAGGGCGTTGCCGCCGTCGACCGCGAGCCCCCGGCCTTCGCGGTCGTCGACATGCGTCTCGGCGACGGCAATGGCCTCGACGTGATTGCCCGCCTCAAGGAGCGTCGTCCCGAGGCGCGGGGCGTGGTGCTCACCGGCTACGGCAACATCGCCACCGCCGTAACCGCCGTGAAGCTCGGCGCTTTCGACTACCTCGCGAAGCCTGCCGATGCCGACGAGATCCACGGCACGCTGATGGCCCAGCCGGGCGAGCGTGCCGATCCGCCCGAGAACCCGATGTCGGCGGACCGGGTGCGTTGGGAGCATATCCAGCGCGTCTACGAGCTGTGTCAGCGCAACGTTTCGGAGACGGCGCGCCGTCTGAACATGCACCGTCGCACGCTGCAGCGTATCCTGGCCAAGCGCGCTCCCCGGTGAGCACTTAGACAGACTTTGGTTGCACGTGTGGGGCCTGTCGGGCTACTGCGCGTGCAACTGAGCCACAGACAGGTCCGAGCCCGTGAACACCCGCAACCTGATCACGATCGTCAGCCTGATGGTGCTGGTCGGAACCGAAGTGTTTGCCGCGGCCGTGGCTGCGGGTTGGGCGCTGGCGGGCCTGTTCGAGCTCGGCGACACCGTCGGACATGTACTGATGGCACTGTTCAGCCTCGGCGCCGCCTGGATCATGCTGCAGCTTTGGCGTCGTGCCGTCAGCATCGAGCCATTGCGCAATCCTGCTCCTCGCCGTCGCTGAGCGCTTCTACCCGAAGCTGGCCTGACGCCGGGATTCGATCGGCGATCTGACCCGTAGCGGTTCCACCGGCGTCATCGCAGCGGTGAGGCGAACGCGCAGGCGTTCGACATCCCCGAAATTGCCTGAGACCAAAGCGGTGACGTCGCCTTCGACGATGGCGTCGACATGTCGGCAACGCTTGCGATGACGGCCGGCGATGCAGTCACAGCGCAGATAGGGGCCGGTGCTGCGCTCCTCCAGCACGACCTCATAACGGTTGCCCGTGCTGCCGCGGATGGCGAAGCGTAGGCCGAGATCGGCCTTGCCCGGCGGCCTGCGTCCGACGAGCAGCGCCCGCGATGCGGTCGAGCGGGCATCCTCCGGGTCCGGACGGTAGCCGCCCGACAGCACGAGTGCGGGTAGCTTTAGCAGGCCTGGCAGTTCGGCTACGCTCCTTGCGTCTCGCTCGCGCATGGCTGCGAGGGCGATCTCGGCGCAGGCATAGGCATCCTCGCCCGCATCGTGATGTTCGAAGCGGATGCCGAGCCGTCCGGCGACCTTGGCTAGCCCGCATCCGGCCGGATCCGGAAACACCTGCCGCGCGATCCGCAGGGTGCACAGATATTTCACCGCCGGGACGGGCCTGCCCCAGGCAGCGAGCGATGCCGAAAGTACGCTCATATCGAAGCCGGCATTGTGGGCGAGTACCAGCCGATCCGAAAGGTCCGGCAGGAATTCAGCCATCGCCTCGGGCAAATTCGGTTGGCCGCGTACATCCGCCGGCAGGATGCCGTGGACCCGGATATTACCCGGTGAAAAACGCAGCTCCGGCGGCCTAATCAGCCGCGTCTCCCGGCGTACGACGCGTCCGCCGTCGATCCAAGCGAGGCCGACCGCGCAGGCGCTGTCGCGCCGCTCGTTGGCCGTTTCGAAGTCGATCGCGATCGCGTCCATGGCGCCGACCATAGGGGATCCGCGACTCCTCCATCAACGGTCGATCTCGCAGTGCGGCGTCGATCGTTTTCTGCGTGGAGCGTTCGGACGATGGCACTCGACAGAAAGTAAAATATCGCGTTGCAACATAAGCTTGCGACACTTGCACGGAAACTGTTTTCATGTTTGTAAAGGCATGTCCGCATAGGACCCTACTTGAGAGCCCAGACTGGTCATTCCGGTCATGGCGTCGGGACAGCAACCGCCCCCGGAAGCTGTCCAGGCACAATCTTGCAGGGTTGGACGATCTGGAGTGCGCGCCTTCGCCGGTGCACACCGAAGAGCCTTCAGCGACCCGCGAAAGCGGCCGGAGGGCTCACAGGGACTCGCGACAGATGGGGGCAAACGGAGACCGGAGTTCCGGTTTTCGCCATGGGCGCCCGGCCCGTCTGTCGTGGGGGAGTACAATGGATTTCGAAGGCATCGACTACGATTTCGACGCACCGGATTCCGATTGGAATTACGAGCCGTCTCGGGCCGAACTCTTTCGCCAGATTCCAGCCGCTCTCTACACCACGGACGCCGAGGGCTGGCTGACCTATTACAATGATGCCGCCGCGAAACTCTGGGGCTTCCGACCCGTGCTCGGCAAGGCTCGCTGGTGCGGTGCCTGGAGGCTTTACGAGACGGACGGCTCCGCACTTCCCCACGAGGCATGTCCAATGGCGGTTGCCCTCAGGGAAGGCCGTGCCGTGCGCGGCGTCCAGGCCATCCTCGAGCGTCCTGACGGCAACAAGGTCCGCTTCATGCCGTATCCGACGCCACTGCGCGACGGGTCCGGCAATATCGTCGCCGGATCGAACATTCTCTTGGAGGTCGACGGCTTCCCTTGCAGCGTCCATCTCCCGCCGCGATCGATTGCGTCGTGCGCGCGACAGATGATTTGATCCGGTTCTTCGGCCGGATCATCCGATGCCCATCGTCTTGCCAAGCCGGCGCGTGGCCTTTATGGGCTTGGCTTGTCAGGACGGTTCGGCCCAGCGCTCGACCGCCCTGCGCCGCTTTAGCTCAGCTGGTAGAGCACCTCATTCGTAATGAGGGGGTCGGGGGTTCGAATCCCTCAAGCGGCACCATTCTTATTGGATGATTGAGCGCTGATTTCAGATTGGTCATAGTACCAATTTGGCGAATGAACCTTCAGATTTTTGCTGCTTCCTTACGATGTATCCATCCTCGTCATGGCCCGACAGCCATACCTTAGGGCGAACCACTCACGGGGAAGAATCGATCTACGGCAAGGCGTTACGGCGTCGCCGCCATCGCATTCGTGATCTTGTTATACATTTTGTTGGTTGCGGCGCTGAACTGAGACAGACCCGCCAGAGTGACGACGACGACGAGGGTGGCGATGAGGCCGTACTCGATCGCTGTCTCCCCGCGCCGATCCGATAGGAACGTCATCACGGTCGAACGGCGCGGCGAGCGCCGTTCGGTCGGCATCATCGGCGATGGAATGCTCAAGACGGTCCAACCTTACCCGGACTTCCAACGCGTCATTCTCACCGCTTCCGAGTTGCCAAGGCCTTAATCGAACCCTCGATCTTGCCGATATCCCGCTCGGTTACCGCAGTGCCCGCCGTCTTACTCTGTTCCGGCGGCCTTCCGCAGCGCGTCGATCCGCTTGGAGGCCTCCGCCTTGTCGAGATCGGGTTCGAACGCTTTCGGCTTCTTGGCCTGCTCCGAGAGCGTCTTGAGGTAGGAGGCCTGCGCGCCAGTCATCGGCTCACCGCCCGTGGTCCACTCGTCCGGATCCTTGATCCGGTTCGAGGAATCGTCGGGATCGACCTTTGGGTTTGCGGGAGCGTCGTGAGTCGTCTTGGTCATCGGTCCACCTGTTCATGAAACGTTCCTGAGAACGCATCGCTGGACGCGGTGTTCCCGGTAGATGCTTCGAACAGCAGATCGGGACGGTTTGCGCGACCGAAATCACATGCCGTCGGGCTTGCGAGCCGCAGGCGCAACAAGCCGGCCGACCACCCACGGCCGTCGCGTTTCCCGCAGCACGCGCGACAGCGATCGCGCGCTCAGTCCCTCACGCCGCCTTCGCCCGCGGCTGCACTTCGGCGGTGTAGTCGTCCATCAGGGTCTTGGTCATCGCGGCTGGCGTGAAGCGATAGGGGCCGATCTCGGAGACCGGTGTCACCTCGGCGGCCGAACCGGTGATGAAGCACTCCGAAAAGCCTTCCATCTCCTCCGGCCGGATGCGCCGCTCGACGAGCTCGAAACCGCGGCGCTTGGCCAGATCGATCACGGTCTGCCGGGTGATGCCGTTGAGGAAGCGGTCGGCCAGCGGCGTATGGATCGCGCCGTCCTGGATGAAGAAGATGTTCGCGCCGGTGCATTCGGCGACGTTGTCCTCCCAATCGAGCATCAGCGCGTCGGCATAACCCTTGTTCTCGGCGCGGTGCTTCGAGATCGTGCAGATCATGTAGAGCCCCGCCGCCTTCGAGGCCGAGGGGATCGTGCGTGGGTCGGGCCGGCGGTAGTCGGCGATGTCCAGGCGGATGCCCTTCATCTTGGTGGCCGGGTCGAAATAGCTCGGCCATTCCCAGGCGGCGACGGCGAGGTGGATGGTGTTGCCCTGCGCGGACACGCCCATCATCTCCGAACCGCGCCACGCGACCGGGCGCAGATAGGCGTCGCTGAGGCCGCTGGTCTTGAGCACGAGTTCCTTCGCGGCCTCGATCTCCTCGACCGAAAAGGGGATCTCGTAATCGAGGTACTGCGCGGACCGCCTCAGGCGCTCGGCATGCTCGCGGCTCTTGAAGATCACGCCGCCATAGGCGCGCTCGCCCTCGAACACCGACGAGCCGTAATGCAGCCCGTGGCTCAGCACGTGAATCTTGGCATCCCGCCACGGCACCATGGCGCCGTCGAACCAGATGGTGCCCTCGCGCTCGTCGAAGGGGATCACGGACATGTCGGCTTCCTCTTACGCGGCATCGAAAAAACCGCGGGTTCGAACGGCGGGCCGGGGGACATCGAGGGGCTGCGCCGGGAGGGTTGACGCCTAACGATGGGGCTGAGATATGTCAACAACACTGACTTATCCGCACCGCATCGCCTTCTCCGTCGAGGTCGCCATCGCCTTGCCCCATCGCGCGACGACAGAGGCCGCCGGCGGCGGCGAGCCGAGCCCGATCATGGAGCCGCATTTTCCCGACCGCAACGACGGCGACGACCTCATCGAATTGCTGTTCTTCGCCTATCGCGATTTCGTCGCCGACCCCGACCGAATCCTGGCGGAATACGGCTTCGGACGGGCGCATCACCGGGTGCTACACTTCGTCGACCGCTATCCGGGACTCACGATCGCCGAACTCCTCGATATCCTCCGGATCACGAAGCAGAGCCTCAACCGGGTGCTGAAAGACTTGATCGAACAGGGCTACATCGCGCAGCGCACCGGTACGAACGACCGGCGCCAGAGGCTGCTGTTCTGCACCGATCTCGGCATCCGTTTCGCGGAGGAGCTGAGCCGGGTGCAGATGCGCCGCGTCGCCCGCGCGCTCGTCGACCAGCCGCGTCGCGGCGCCAACGACGATCCGGGCGAGGCGCTGGCTTCGGCGCAAGGGTTCCTGCTGGCGATGATCGAGCCGGAAGAGCGCGCCGTCGTCACCCGGCTGATGGCGCGGCGCGCCAAGGCCGCCGCCTGATGGCAATCCCTTCCCCGAAGCCGCGCGTCGAGTTGCCGGACCACGCCCCGCACGTCCTCGTGGTCGACGACGACCGCCGGGTACGCGAATTGCTGACCCGCTTCCTCGCCGAGCAGGGGTTTCGCGTCACCGCCGCGGCCGACGTGCCCGAGGCCCGCGCCCGCTCGCAATCCTTCGTGTTCGATGCACTCGTGCTCGACGTGATGATGCCGGGCGAGAACGGCTTCGACTATGCGCGGCAGGTGCGCGAGACCTCGCGGGTGCCGATCCTGATGCTCACCGCGCGCTCCAACTCGAACGACCGGGTGATGGGGCTGGAGATCGGCGCCGACGACTATTTGCCAAAGCCCTTCGAGCCCCGCGAGCTGATCCTGCGGCTCAACAACATCATCAAGCGGGGCGTGCCGACGGGACCGGTCCGCACGCCGGGCGGCGAGGTCAGCTTCGGGCCGTTCACCTACAAGATCGACAGGGGCGAACTCCGGCGCGACGATGAATCCGTCAAGATCAGCGAGCGCGAGCGCGAGATTTTGACCATGCTGGCAGAGGCCCGCGGCGGCAATGTCGAGCGCGATGCCCTGGCCGGCGGCTGGGCCGGGGAGCGCACCATCGACGTCCAGATCAACCGCCTGCGCCGCAAGACCGAGGTCGACCCGGCCAACCCCATCTATCTCCAGACGGTGCGCGGCGTCGGCTATCGCCTCGCGGTCGACTGACCCGGGGCCCATGATGGCCGAAGGGCGCACGATCGAGGGCACCATCGTCGGCGAGGCCCCCGCCAAGGAGGAGGTGCGCGCGCGCGGGCCATGGCGGCGCCTGTCCCGGCTGATCGGCGACGTGCTGCCGAAGGGGCTCTATGCCCGCTCGCTCATCATCATCATCGCGCCGATGGTGCTGCTGCAATCGGTGATCGCCTACACCTTCATGGAGCGCCACTGGCAGCTCGTGACCCGGCGCCTGTCCTCGGCCGTCACCGCCGACATCGCCGCGCTGATCGACATCTACGAGACATACCCCCAGGACAAGGACGCCGAGACGCTGTCGCGCATCGCCGGCAACCGCCTCAACCTCGATCTCGACATCCTGAAGGGGACCAAGCTGCCGCCGCAGGGGCCGCGGCCGTTCTTCTCGATCCTCGACGAGGCCCTGTCCGACGAGATCAAGAAGCAGATCGCCCGGCCGTTCTGGATCGACACGGTGGGCCGCTCCAACCTCATCGAGATCCGCGTCGCGATCCCCGACGGGGTCATGCGCGTGACGGCGCGGCGCAGCCAGGCCTACGCCTCCAACTCGCACATCTTCCTGCTCTGGATGGCCGGCTCGTCGATGGTGCTGCTCGGCGTCGCGATCCTGTTCCTGCGCAACCAGATCAAGCCGATCCTGCGGCTCTCGGCGGTGGCCGAGAGCTTTGGGAAGGGCCGCGAGATCGAGTTCAAGCCGCGCGGGGCGCGCGAGGTGCGGCAGGCGGGCCACGCCTTCATCGAGATGAAGCGGCGCATCGAGCGGGCCATGGAGCAGCGCACGACGATGCTCAACGGCGTGTCACACGACCTCCGCACGATCCTCACCCGCTTCAAGCTCTCCCTCGCCCTGGTCGAGCAGAGCCCGGACGTGGAGGATCTGGCGCGCGACGTCGACGAGATGAGCCGGATGCTGGAGGGCTACCTCGCCTTCGCCCGCGGCGACTCCGCCGAGACCGCCGCGGCCACCGACATGCGCGCGCTGCTCGAGGATCTGCGCACCGACATCGAGCGCCTCGGGGCCCACGTGACCGCCGTGACCCTCGACGGGCGGCCCCTGGTGACGGTGCGGCCCGATGCCTTCCGGCGCTGCCTGTTCAACCTCGCCGCCAACGCCGCCCGCTACGGCGACACCGTCGCCATCGGCGGGCGCCTCGACGGGCGCTCCTTCCTCGTCTCGATCGACGACGACGGCCCGGGCGTGCCGCCGGAGAGCCGGGAGGAGGTGTTCAAGCCCTTCGTGCGCCTCGACGACGCCCGCCAGGATGCCGGCGGCTCCGGCCTCGGCCTCGCCATCGCCCGCGACATCGCCCGGACCCACGGCGGCGACGTCTCGCTCCACGATTCGCCCCTCGGGGGCCTCCGGGCGACGGTGCGGATCCCGGCCTGAGGCGGACGGAATACCGAACGTTCGGGACGTTCGTCCCGCGTGTCCCAGGCCGTCCCACGCGTCGGAACGGGTTCGCGTGGCGGACTCAGCCTCGCGTGAGAGCCATTGACAGCATACCGCTCGTATGCTATTTTTCCTATACGGCTGAAGCTTTGGCTGAACAGCGCCGAATGCTTCAGGCACATTCGCTCGCAGACCGTCTCAGCCATACGGAGCGACGGCCTAACCGAGCTTCGCCGGCTGAATGATACGACGTTTTGCAGCTATCGCGCGATCTGCAGCCAGACAGGCGGGTCACCAGAGAGCCGCACAGAGTTGCTCAAGCTCTTCGCGCACCGGCACTGTCCAGGTCTGGACGCTGAACTCGGGGCGCGAATTGGTGACAGCCAGGAACATCGCCACGACGCAGGGCGGCGACGTCTCGCTGTACAGTTGCCGGCTGAAGGCTTGAAGGCAACGGTTCCCTCCTACTTGGGGTCTAAGTGCATCTCGGCTGTTTTGGGTCGAAACCTGCTTGTCCGCCTTGGTTTAGAAATTCACAGCAGGCTGACATCTAACGGAGGGCACGTATTATCCTGAACGACAACGAGTCGTTACTTAGATAGCACACTAAGAAATGGACTCGCCTCGCCTGGTTGATGTTAGCCCAGAGACGACCCGCATACCATAAACGGGGCGCTTAAGTCGCCAGCCCCAGTTAAGCTACAATCTCCAAAACCTAGTTAGACTGTGACTAAGTCGGCAATTTTCGCAGCGACGTCTGTCATTGACTCTTCGATAGTGCTCAATCCGCTCCGCGAGGCGAGCAGAGGACTAATTTCACGAAGAGCTTCATACGTCGTGTCATGCACGATGGGAACAAGCCGCTCACCTGCGAGGAGGGCCGAGAGTTCTTTGTCGGCGATACCTTCTTTTGGAAGGCGACGCAGCAAAGCGGGAGTCACCAGCACAAGTCCGATCCGCGAATTCGCCAACCCCTTGTCAATGGCGCGGAGCAAGGGCACGCCGAGGCCAACATCCTTCTCGCTGAACCAGACCTTTACACCGCTTGCAACGAGCAGATCATGCAACTCCTTGGCGGCGCCCTGTCGATCGTCCCATGCATGGCAAAGAAAAACGTCCCGAAGGTCGAGTGTTGCTTGCTTCTCAACTCCAGACGTCGGCTCGACGGGACCCGGTTGAGATAGCCGTAGACGTAGAGCTTCAGGAGAGCTGCCGGATGGTAGCCCGGTCGTCCCGTCCGTGCCGCATCGACACCCGCGAAGCCGAGCGCGCCAAGATCCAGCGCATCCACGAAGGCATCGACCACGCGGACCGGATTGTCCTCGGCGATCCAGTCCTCGAGACAAGGCGGAAACAGCGTCGTCTGATCGCGCTCGGCACCGACAACAAACCGGCCCATGTCTACCTCCGGTCAGACCGAAGGAACGTACCATCATCGGGGTTTTGACACAGCCAGGGTCGCAAGTGGACCCAGAGCATGGGTTCCATCTGTCAGATTTCGACCACTAAGTCCCGGATCGCCTTCCGCTTCGCGGCCAGCGTCCAGCAATGGGGTGCGCAGCCCATCCAATCAACCGGAGATCTCCAAGACGGCTTCCGGTCGATCGAAGGGTCGTCGCGCATCTCCTCGCCCTCTGGGCGAGGGGGACCGCGCGCAGCGTGGTGGAGTGGGCTGCACGACGGCCGGCATTCAACGACGACAACGCCGCCCCCTCCGTCCGCTTCGCGGCCACCTCCCCCAGTGGGGGAGGAGACGCGCGAGCCATGCCGAATGAGGCAGCCGGAAACGGTATGAGATCCGCCCTCACTCCGGCAGCCGCGCCGCCTCGACGATGCGGCGGGCGAGGGCCGGGTAGTCGCCGTCGAAATGGTGGCCGCCGTCGATGAGGAGCTTTCGGGTGCCGGCGAGGCTCGGGTCGCGACAGGGCGAATCCGTCTCCTTCGAGCCGTGGATGCAGAGCACGCGATCGGCCGGCAGGGCGGCGAGTTGCGGCAGCACGGCGTGTTCGCCGCCGAAGCCGAGCCAGCCCTTCACGGAGACGCTGAACCCCGTGCTGCGGCCGGGCGCCAGCAGCGCGATCAGCCGGATGCGGTCGCGCAGCGCCGCCGGCAGGTAGGGCCACGCGAACGGAAACAGGTCGGCGCCGAAGGAGTAGCCGAGCACCAGCACCGGCAGCGTCTTGCCGGGGTCAGCCTGCTGCAGCATCGCGGCGACGTCGGCGGCGACCGTCTTCGGGTCGCGGTCGGTCCAGAAATAGCGCAGGGCGTCGAGGCCGACGACGTGGATGCCCTCGCGGGTCAGGTGCTCGCCGACGGTCTTGTCGATGTCGCGCCAGCCGCCGTCGCCGGAGACGAACAGGGCGACCGCGCGCGTTTTGCCGACGGCCGACAGGTCGACCAGCGGCAGGCCCCCGGTGCCGGCATCCTGCGCCGCGATCGCTGCGGCTGCATCGACGGCGGCGGTAACGCGGCGAGCGGGATCGGGCTCGGCGTGCCGCTCGACCGGGAAGGGGCCGGCACCGGGCGCCGTGTCCGGCGTCGCCGGCGACGCCTCGGCGCTCACGATCGTCAGCTGCGCCTGGCTCCGCTCCGGCAGCGGGTAGGCGTGGCCGCCGGCCGGGTCGGGACGTGGCGCGGTGACGGGCGCGCCGTCGTCGCAGATCGGAAGGCGGGTGCGGAGCCCGGCGGCGGGATCGAGGGCGACGCCCCCACTCAGCGTCGCCGGCAGGGCCCGCGACAGCACGGCCTGGACGAGCGTCCCGCCCTCGCCGAGCCCGACCAGGACCGGGCGCAGGTAGCTCTGCCCGTGGAGCGTCCGCTGCGCCTCCTTGGCCAGCAGCTCGATGTCGACGATCGGCCGGGTGCAGGCCGTGGTCTCGCGGTCGAGGGCCGTCCGCCAGCGCTCGAGATCGAGCTGGAGCACGATGAAGCCGCGCGCGCGCAGCGCCTCGCCCAGCGCCTGCTCCGCAGGCCCCGTCCCGCCGGCCGCGGAGACGATCGCTGCGAGACCGAGCGGCGTGCCGGCCGGCGCCTCCACGAGGACGTCCGCGAGCTGGGCCGATGAGATCCGCTCCGGCAGGCGCGGCGGCGACCCGGATCGGGTGAGCAGAAGGCCGCCGACGACGGCGAGAGCGGCCGCCCCGGCGAACAGAGCGCGGCGGCGGCCGAACCTCATCGGCGGATCAGGCCGAGGGGCGAGCCGTTCACCAGCGTCGTCACGTCGAGCAGGGTCTTGGGCGTCTGCAGGCCGCCGGGGCAGATCAGGTAATAGGGCGTCCAGACCGGATCGAACTTGTGCTTGAAGCTGCGCAGGCCGTCGAAGCTGTAGAGGTCGGCGCCGCGCCGGTAGAGGAAGGTGCCGAAGCGGTTCCAGCGCGAGGCCAGCCGCCGGTCGACGAGGCCGGAGAGCGGCGCCGCGCCGAGGTTGAACCAGCGATAGCCCTCGGCCTTCGCCGTCAGCAGCAGGTTGGCGAAGAGCGCGTCCATGATCACCTTCGAGGCATCCGGCGCGTAGCGGATCAGGTCGATGGCGATCTCGTTGCGGTCGGCCCCGCGCAGGAGGTTGGCGAAGGCGACGATGCGGCCCTCCTTCTTCATCACGGCGACGTCGAAGCGGGCGAGGTAGGCCGGGTCGAAGGCGCCCATGGAAAAACGCTTCTCGCCGCCCTGCTTGTGCGCGAGCCAGGCACTCGAGACCTGGCGCAGCTCGTACATCGCGAGGCGCACCTGCGCCTGCGGCACGATTTCGAAGGTCAGCCCCTCCTTCTCGGCCCGGCGCTGGCCGTAGCGCAGGTCGTGCCGGGCCGGGCCCTTCAGCGAGAAGTCGGCCAGCGGCACGCGGGCGACTTCGCCCAGCTTCAGCGCGGTGAGGCCCATGTCGAGGAACAGGGCGAGGTTGTCGGGGCCGACGCCGTAGAACACCGGCCGCGCCGCGGCGCGGTCGGCAAGCTCGCGAAAAGCCCAGGCGAGGTCCGCCTGCAACCGGGCCGGGCCCACCGGATCGCCGAGCGCCACGAGGCTGCGCCCGGCGCGGGCATACATCACGAAGCCGTCGCCGCCGGGCGCGGTCAAGAACTCCTTGTCGCCGAGCAGCGCCATGGCGGCCGAGGCGCTGGGAGAGGCCGCGACGAGGGCGGCGATATCCGCCGGGATTGTGGGCTCGGCCGCCCGGCGGCGGCCGCGATGGTTCACGGCGCTGTCGAAGCCGATGGCGGCGAGCCCGATCACGAAGGCGAAGGAGACGCGCGCCAGGGCCGGCCCGTTGCCGTCCCAGGAAATCTGCCACCACAAGGCATCGGCGCTGGCGCCATGGGTGAAGAGGAGGAAGCCGAGCCCAGCCGAGGCTGCGGTCAGCGCGCCGAGGGCGGTGAATGCCGGGCCACGGCCCGCCGTTCGGCGCAGCCACACGCGGGTGACGGTGAAGGGGTTGGCCTTCGGGCAGCGATAGAACGAGCCCCGGACCAGGGCGAGGCAGAGGGCGAGCGCGCCGAGGAGCGTCGCCTCCTCCCAATCGAGGCCCTTGCCCAGCGAGAAGCCGGCGCCGAGGACGAGCAGCATCAGCGCCGCGTTCCAGGCGCGGACCAGCCGCCGGTAGAGCCCGCGTGCGATGACCAGCAGCGCGACGCCGACGAGGCAGGACGCGAAATGCGAGGCCTCGACGAAGGGCGTCGGCACCACGTCCGCCAGCACGGCGATGCGCGAGGCGAGATCGCGGGTCGCGCCGGAGGCGAGCAGCATCACGCCGCCCGCAAGGGCGATGGCGGCGGAGGCCGCAGGCACCATCGGTTCCGCGAAACGCAGCGCGCGTGCGATCGCCACGCGGCGGCGATGCAGCTCGACGGCGCCGAGGCCGAGGATTGCCGCGCCGAAGGGCAGCAGCATGTAGATGACGCGGTAGGCCAGAAGCGCGCCGAGCACGTCGGCCTGCGCATGGAGCCCCAGGCCCGCCAGCAGCGTCGCCTCGAAGGCGCCGAGGCCGCCGGGCGCGTGGCTCGCGATTCCGACAAGCGTCGCGGCGATGTAGGCGAGGAGGAAGGCGGGAAAGCCCGGCAGGGCGTAGGCCGGCAACAGCACGTAGAGCGTCGCCGCCGCCGCGGTGATGTCGACGACGCCTGCCGAGATCTGCAGCAGGGCCGCCCGCGAGGTCGGAAGGCGCAGGGTGAAGCCGCGCAGCCGGATCACGCGCGGCGTCGCCCCGAGCCAGGCCACCATGCCGGCCACGAGGCCGAGCACGGCCAGTCCGGCCATCGTCGCGTGCAGGGGCGTCGTGCCGCCGAGACCGTGGAAATGCTCCGGTCCGCAGACCAGCGCCAGCGCCGTCATGGTGACGAGCGACATCAGCAGCGCGAACCACGAAGCGCCGAGCACGCGCCCGACATCGGCGAGCCCGCCGCCATGGGCGCCATAGGCACGCATCCGGAAGGCGCCCTGGGTCAGGATCGGGAAGCCGAGGGCGTTGGACACGGCATAGCCGCCGGCCCCCGTCGCCAGGGCCGTGACACGCGGGATCTTGCCGGGGGCAACGGTTTCGACTGCGATCAGGTCGTAGACCGCGATGGCGGCGAAGCTCACGGCGGTCAGCAGCAGTGCCAGAGCCAGCGCCGGATCGGGAATCCGCTCGTAGGCGGCGGTGACCGAATCGAACGAGACCTGACGCAGCGTGCGCTCGATCGCGAGCGCGGCCAGAACCGTCAGGCCAAGTCCGACGGCACGCGGCAGCGCCCGTGCGAGCACCCGCCAGCCGGATCGCGCAGCCGGCACGGCGGTAGCGCCATGCTCGCCCGGTGTCGGGACGGGTGACGATGTCGAAGGAATCATCGGCGGTTGGGACACGAATGGCGAGCCGTGGAACGACCCGAAGGAGGCCGCGGGCGCGATGTGTCGCGGCGGCCGGTTTCAGCCTTCTCAGGCATCGAGTCCGAATGTTGCGTGAATGAGGCGAAGGATCGCACGCATGCGCCGACCGAAACGCAGTCGTGTGACGCGGCTTCCGGCTCCGCGGGCCGCCGGTGTCGAGACGTCCTCGGCCGCCCTGCGGTCGGACCCGCAAAATCGACGGGCGGGGTGTCCCCATGCGGTGAAAGCGGTGCTATGAGCGCTGGTCTTCAAGCGTGCGGGGATTCTGACCCGCTCAAGGTGAGTGTCTGCCCATGAACCCGCTGGTTCCGCTCGGTATCCTGTTCCTCCTGCCGCTCACCGCGATCGGCCTCGTGCTCTACACCGATACCGGCATCTCGCCCGACCTGTTCTACGCCGCCGTGAAGACCTCGGTGATCCTGATTGTCGTCGGCGGCGCGATCTCGTTCGCCGCGAGCAAGCTCGCCGAGCGCTCGAACGGCTGATTTCTTGCTCGTGCGTTGTCGAGGGTCGGCTTTCTGAGAAGCCCCCCTCGGCCACGCGCGACGCGCGGGCTCAACGTTACGAGGAACGCATGCTCCACGTCGTCCCCGCTTTCGACCGCATCGGCGAAGAGAACGCCTTCGCCGTCCTGGCGCGCGCCAACGCGCTGGCCTCCGAGGGCCGCGACATCGTCAATCTCGGTATCGGCCAGCCCGATATGCCGACGCCGGCCCACATCGTCGAGGCCGGCATCAAGGCCCTTCGCGATGGCCACCACGGCTACACCCCGGCCGTCGGCATCCTGCCTCTGCGCGAGGCGGTGGCCCAGGACATCTGGCGCCGCCATCAGGTGACGGTGCTGCCTGATTCGGTGATGATCGTGCCGGGCGGCAAGGTCACCATGTTCATGGCGATCCTGATGTTCGGCGAGCCCGGCGTCGAGATCCTCTATCCGGACCCCGGTTTTCCGATCTACCGCTCGATGATCGAGTTCACCGGCGCCACGCCCGTCCCGGTGCCGATCCGCGAGGAGAACCGCTTCGCCTTCTCGGCGGAGGAGACGCTGGCGCTGATCACGCCGAAGACGCGGCTGCTCATCGTCAACTCGCCGGCCAACCCCACCGGCGGCGTCACGCCGAAATCCGAGATCGACAAGCTCGTCGCGGGCCTCGCCGCGCACCCCGACCTCGCGGTGATGTCGGACGAGATTTACGGGACGATGACCTATGACGGCGAGGCCCACCACTCGCTGCTGAAGTACGATGAGATCCGCGACCGGCTGATCTATCTCGACGGCGCGTCCAAGACCTACGCCATGACAGGCTGGCGGCTCGGCTGGTCGGTCTGGCCGAAGAAGCTCTACGAGGCGGCGCGCAAGCTCGCGGTCAACGCGCATTCCTGCGTCAACGCCTCGACGCAATGGGCCGGCGTCGCCGCGCTCAACGGCCCGCAGGATTGCGTGGCCGAAATGGTCGCCGAGTTCGACCGGCGGCGGAAGCTCGTGGTCGACGGCCTCAACGCCCTGCCCAACGTCTCCTGCATCTCGCCGAAGGGCGCGTTCTACGCCTTCCCCAACGTCTCCAGGACCGGCTGGAAGGCGAAGAAGCTCGCCGCGGCGCTGCTGGAGGAGGCCGGTGTGGCGGTCATCGGCGGCCCGGATTTCGGCGTCTGCGCCGAGGGCTACATCCGCCTGTCCTATGCGAACTCGGCCGAGAACATTGCGCGCGCGCTGGAGCGGATGGACGCGTTCCTCTCGGAGAAGAGTGCCGACCCGGCGTGAACGGACCGGGGGCAGACGCCCCCTTCATCGCAGGAGCCGACGACGCATGATCCAGTTCTACTTCAACGGATCGCCCAACCCGACGAAGGTCGCGCTGCTGCTGGAAGAACTGGGTCTGCCCTACGAGCCGATCCCGGTCGATGCCGGCCGGGGCGCGCAGTTCGCGCCGGACTATCTTGCGATCAATCCGAACGCCAAGGTGCCGGCGATCATCGACGACGGCGTGACGGTCTTCGACAGCAACGCCATCCTGCTCTACCTCGCCGAACGAACCGGCCGCTTCCTTCCGGACGATCCCCGCGACCGCGGGCCGCTGCTGTCCTGGCTGATGTTCGTCGCCTCCGGCATCGGACCGTTCTCGGGCCAAGCCGTGCACTTCCGGCATTTCGCACCGGAGGCCGTGCCCTACGCCAAGCAACGTTACGATTACGAGGCGCGCCGGCACTACGGCGTCCTCGACGCCCATCTCGCCCGGCATCGCACCATGGTCGGCGACACCTACACGATCGTCGACATGGGCGTGTGGGCCTGGGCGCGCATGGTGCCTTTCATTCTCGGAGACGGTGCCTGGGACTCGTTTCCGAACCTGAAGCGCCTGCACGACGAGGTCTCGGCCCGCCCGGCTGCCGCGAAGGCGCTTGCCCTGAAGGAGCGGTTCACGTTCAATCCGCCCACTGACGACGAGGGCCGCCGGCACATGTTCAAGCATCTCGGCGGGGCGGAGGCCTGACGACGACGCGGCCGAAAGGAGCGGCTGAAGGGAGGCGCCCGTGAGAACATCCGGCAACGCGGCCTGGAACCGCCCTTTCTGCCGCCTCGCCCACGGAGTCGTGACCGTCAACATCGCGGTCTTCGTCGCCGCCCAGGCCTACGCCCAGTTCGCCTGGGGCCAGCGCGAACCGATCAGCACGCTCTGGTTTGCCGTCAGCGCAGGGTTGATCTTCGTCCATATCCTGACCGCCTTCGTCTGGGCGTGGATCGACGGCGAACCGATTCAATGGGACGACGATTCCATGGGTTCCGGCTCGGACATGTCGTCCGACGCGAACGATGGCGGATCCGGCGATGGCGGCGACTCGTCCGGGTCCTGAACTCCGCCGACAAAGAAAAAGCGCGCCTCTCGTCAAGAGAAACGCGCTTTCAGGTAGTTCTTCGTCTCAGGTAAGAACGGCACTAGCCTCTACTGGCAGCGTGACGACCAAGCTGTAGCATGGTGGCAACAACGCACAGCACGAACGTGTCATTGATCCGTCATGTGATGATTAGGGTGTCGACCATGCGCCAGCCGGTATCGACTCACTGCCGCGCATCGTCGGACGACGATGCCGCCGGCGCGCGCAGAGGTCTCGCGCGGGAACGGCCCGCTCTCATCGCCGGCAAGTCTATGTGATTGCTGCACAAACACATTTCGAGGGTTAACGCTCCCTAAACCCGCCGCATTTACCGTGCGGAACCGGACCGGACATGGCCTGCGCTCGCAGGCTTTTGGGGCGGGACGGATCAGATCAGGCGCATGGCGAACGGACGCGGCCGCACGACGAGGCAGGAGCCGAACTTCGACGCGCCTGAGGGCCGCGGCGCAGGGGCTTCCGATCTTCGCATGTCCGCAGCGGATCGCCCGGGAGGCGGCGTGGCAAAGCGCGGATCGGGATCGGCGGATCGTGGCGGCCGGCAGCCGTCCAAGGGCGGCGGCAATGGCGGCGGCCGGGGCAAGGGTGGCGGTGGCGCATCGCGCAGCCGTTCGCGGCGGCGCGGTTCGATCCTGGGCAAGCTCGTCTATACCGGTATCGTGCTCGGCCTCTGGGCCGTGATCGGGGTCGCCGGGCTCGTGGCCTATCACGCCTCGCAGCTGCCGCCGATCGACCAGCTCAGCGTGCCGAAGCGGCCGCCCAACATCGCGATCCTCGCCAGCGACGGCTCGCTGCTCGCCAACCGCGGCGAGACCGGCGGCCGCGTCGTCTCGATCAAGGAATTGCCGCCCTACCTGCCGCGCGCCTTCGTCGCGATCGAGGACCGGCGCTTCTACGAGCATTTCGGCGTCGACCCCGTCGGCATCGCCCGCGCGGTGGTGCAGAACCTGACGCGCCGCGGCGTCTCGCAGGGCGGCTCGACGCTCACCCAGCAGCTCGCCAAGAATCTGTTTCTGACACCGGAACGGTCGGCTTCCAGAAAGATCCAGGAAGCGATCCTGGCCCTGTGGCTGGAGCACAAATACTCGAAGGACGAGATTCTCGAACTCTATCTTAACCGAGTCTATTTCGGCGCCGGCGCCTACGGCGTCGAGGCGGCGGCGCAGCGCTACTTCGGCAAGCCCGCGAAGAACGTCACGCTGGCCGAGGCGGCGATGCTCGGCGGCCTCGTTCAGGCGCCCTCGCGGCTCGCGCCGAACCGCAACCTCAAGGCGGCCCAGGCGCGTGGCGCGCAGGTGCTCGCGGCGATGGAAGAGCTTGGCTTCGCCAAGCCCGCAGACGCCAAGGTCGCCCTGGCGCAGCCGGCACGGCTCTACGGTTCGCGCGGCGGCGGCTCCTCGAACTACGTCGCCGACCTCGTCATGGACGTGCTCGACGACTTCCTGCCGAAGTTCGAGGCCGACATCGTCGTCGCGACGACGGTCGACACCGGCCTGCAGGCCGCGGCGGAAAAGGCGCTCGTCGACGAGTTGAACGCCAAGGGCGGGCGCTTCAACGTCGGCCAGGGTGCGCTCGTCTCGATGAAGCCGGACGGCGCCGTGCGCGCGCTGATCGGCGGCCGGGACTACGCCCAGAGCCAGTTCAACCGGGCGACCACGGCCAAGCGCCAGCCGGGCTCGTCGTTCAAGCCGTTCGTCTACCTCGCCGCGGTCGAGCACGGCCTGACGCCGGATACGATCCGCGACGACGCGCCGGTGAAGATCGGCAACTGGAGCCCAGAGAACTACACGCACGCCTACAAGGGGCCCGTGGCGCTCCGCGACGCGCTCGCGCAATCGCTGAATACGGTGGCCGTGCGGCTCGGCCAGGAGGTCGGCCCCAAGGCCGTGGTGCAGACGGCGCAGCGCCTCGGCATCTCCTCGTCGCTCCAGGCCAACGGCTCCATCGCGCTCGGCACCTCCGAGGTGACGCCGATGGAGATGGTCGGCGCCTATTGCGCCTTCGCCAACGGCGGCACCGGCGTGATCCCCTACGTCATCGCCAGCATCAAGAGCGCGGACGGCAAGGTGCTCTACAAGCGCGGGGCCGGCGGCCTCGGCCGCGTGATGTCGCCGGACGCCGACGGCATGATGAACGCGATGATGCACGAGACCTTCGTCAGCGGCACCGCCAAGAAGGGCGACATTCCCGGCTGGGAGCTCGCCGGCAAGACCGGCACCAGCCAGGATTATCGCGATGCCTGGATGATCGGCTATTCGGGCGCCCTCGTCACCGGGGTCTGGCTCGGCAACGACGACGGCGAGTCGACCAAGAAGGCCACCGGCGGCAGCCTGCCGCTGGAGATCTGGAAGACCTACATGACCACCGCCCTGAAGGGCGAGAAGCCGGTGCCTCTGCCCGGCCTCAACCGCTGGCACGCGCGGGAAGCGCCGGCCGTGGCGCAGGCGATCCCGAACCCGATCGGCGAGATCATCGGTGCGATCACCGGTGAGCCGCAACAGACCGCCTCGACCCGCCCGCCGCCGCGCGAGCGTCGCCAGAGCCAGGACGACCGCAACTTCCTCGAAAAGCTCTTCGGCGTCGGAGACGAGTGAGGCCTCGGCCGCGTCTTTGCATTCGCTCCCGTCGCAGCGGAGGATCGCTGCGTCGGGGGGAGGCACGCGCCATGTACAGGGTGATGGAGTATCGGCGGCGGCGCGGCCCCGGCCAGTCTTTGTTCGGCCCACGCGTGCACACCGCCCAATACGCCAGCCGCAGCGAGGCGGGCCGCACGGCAGAGGCCGAAGCCGGCCGCTTCGCGCATCACGGCTACAACGGCGAGCAGGATTACTGGTGGGGCTGGAACGAGGCCGACGAGACGGGACTGGTTTTTGTGGTCGAAACCGACCCGACTTCGAAGATCGCGTGAGCGCCCTCGCTTTGCCCGGTCCGATCGTGTTTCCGGTCGATGCGTTCGGGGCAACGTCAGCCCAATGCCAAGCCGTCTTTGCGAGCCGAAGGCGAAGCAATCCAGGGCCAACGCACAACCCTTGTGGTTGTGGCCCTGGATTGCTTCGCTGCGCTCCCAAAGACGAGGAGGAATCCGAGGCAAACAAACAGAAACTGTATGAGACCCGGTCCAGAGCACAATCTGGAAGAGTGTTTGCAGCCCACGGCACGACAAGCCTGTGACTGCCAAGCTCGATTAACCGGTCGGCAACCGACAAACACAACTCTGGCGCGTATTCTCTCCCGAAATGGGAGGCGTTTCATGACAGAGCGTAGATCCAAGCCGCGCATGCGCGTCGACAGCGTGGCTTTCATCATCACCAGAATCGGAAACCCCGTCGTCTGCCGGATCAAGGACCAGTCGGCGGACGGGGCGAGGCTGTTCGTCGACAGCGTTCTCGGGATCCCCAACCAGTTCCGGCTGGTCGTCCAGAAGACCGGGGAGGAATTTTCCGCCACCGTCGTCTGGCGCGGCCCGCAGGAGATCGGCGTCGCCTTCCTGGAGATGCAGGGCGTCCTTGCCGTCGCGCCGAACGCGTTTCCGTCGCTGCCGGTCGCGATCCCGCTCGGCCCCGATCCGGGCTTCTACGCGCCGGAGAACACGGCCGAACGGCCGGCCTCCGGCTCCGCGTGCGAACCCTAGATTGCGTGGCTCAGATCACGCCTTGCCCGCCTTGTTGGCCTTCTCGCGCTCGATGCCTTCGAGGATGAGGCGGTGCGCCTCCTCCTTGTCGCCCCAGCGCAGGATCTTCACCCATTTGCCGGGCTCGAGATCCTTGTAGTGCTCGAAGAAGTGCTGGATCTGGGAGATCGTGATGTCGGGCAGGTCGGTGTAGTTCTCGACCTTGTTGTAGCGGGCGGTGAGGTGGCGCGAGGGCACGCCGATGATCTTCTCGTCCTCGCCGGCATTGTCCTCCATCACCAGCACGCCGACGGGGCGGACGCTCATGACCGCGCCCGGCGCGATGGCGCGGGTGTTGGCGACGAGCACGTCGCAGGGGTCGCCGTCGCCCGAGAGCGTGTGCGGGATGAAGCCGTAATTCCCCGGATAGAACATCGGCGTGTAGAGGAAACGGTCGACGACGAGGGCGCCCGAGGCCTTGTCCATCTCGTACTTGATCGGCTCTCCGCCCAACGGCACTTCGATGATGACGTTGACGTCGTGGGGCGGGTTCTTGCCGAGTGAGATGGCGTCGATGAGCATGACGGCGTTTCCTGAAGGTCCTGAACGAGGCTTCTTGGTCCTGTCCCGGCTTCTAAACCGCCAGAGGCGTGAAGGAAATCGGCCGTTGGGCCATAGTCGCGCATCTTCGCGCGCGGATCAGCCGAACAGGTATCCGACCTTCGGCAGGCAGGAGCCGGAGACACGCTCGATCGCCTCCGGGCCGGCCCGGCCGCCGAGCGCCTCGTAGAAGGCGCGGGCGCGGGCGTTGTCGGCGAGCGCCCAGACCCCGACCCGGGCCAGGCCGTGATCGGCGAGGTCGTTGCGCACGGCCCGGAACAGGCGGGAGCCGAGCCCCAGCCCCTGGTATTCCGGCGCCACGTAGATCTCGTCGACCTCGCCCTCGGCCGTCAGCGAGCGGTCCCGCGCCCGTCCGTAGGCGGCGTAGGCCACGACGTGCTCGCCGAACTCCATGGCGGCGAGGCCGCGGCCCCGGCCGATCATCCCCCGCCACGTGGCGGGACCGCGCTTGGCGATGAAGCGCTCCAGCGCGACGCCGGGGATCACGCCCTGGTAGGCCTCCCGCCAGGCCGCATCGAACACCGCCGACAGCATCCCGATATCGTCCGGCTTCGCCCGGCGGACGCTGAAGGTCTTCGTGCTCATGGATGCGGGTGCCTCCGAAGCAGGTCGATGCATGATGCCGACGAATGGAGCCCCGGTGCAATGGCGAAACCAAGGCGATCTGACCGGGTTCGGAACGCGGATGGACGAGATCCGGCTCTCGACGGCATGCCGCCAAGCCTGAGGTGATCCCCCTCTGTTCTCCTGGGTCGCCGCTCTGTAGAGAGCCGCCATGCTCCAGCTTCGCTCCTATCAGCGCGCCGCCCTCGATGCGCTCGACGCTCACTGGCATGGCGGTGGCGGCGACGGGCTGATCGTGCTGCCGACCGGCGCCGGCAAGGCACTGGTGATCGCCGCCCTCGTGCACGAGACGATGCGGCGCGCACCGGGATCACGGATCGCAATCGTCACGCATGTGCGTGAGCTGGTCGCGCAGAACCATCGCGAACTCATGGTCTACTGGCCCGAGGCGCCCGCCGGGATCTTCTCCGCGGGTGTCGGCCGGCGTGATGCGGACGCGCCGATCCTGTTCTGCGGCATCCAGTCGGTGCGCGACCGGGTCGAAATCCTGGCGCCGTTCGACCTCGTGATCGTCGACGAGGCGCACCTGATCCCGCGTTCGGCCGAGACCGGCTACGGCCGCTTTCTCGCCGGCGGGCGGGCGCGCAACCCGAACCTGCGGATCGTCGGCCTCACCGCGACCCCCTACCGCCTCGATTCCGGAAGGCTCGACGAAGGCGAGGGCCGGATCTTCGAGCGGATCGTCTACGAGGCCAATGTCGGCGACCTGATCCACCAGGGCTGGCTCGCGCCGCTGATCTCGAAGGCGACGGTGACGGCGCTCGACGTATCGGGCGTTCCCAAGCGCGGGGGCGACTACATCCCCGCGGCCCTCGAGGCGGCGGTCAACCGCGACTGGATCACCCGTGCCGCCGTGGAGGAGATGGTGGGCTACGGGCGCGACCGGCGCTCCTGGCTCGCCTTCTGCGCCGGCGTCGCCCACGCCGTCGCGGTGCGCGACGCCGTGCGGGCGGAGGGCATCGTCTGCGAGACGTTGTCGGGGGAAACGCCCAAGCGCGAGCGCGACCGGATCGTGAAGGCCTTCCGGGCGCAGGAAATCCGCTGCCTGACCTCGGTGGGCGTGCTCTCCACCGGTTTCAACGTGCCGGAGGTCGACCTGATCGCGCTGCTGCGCCCGACCCAGAGCGCCGGCCTCTACGTGCAGCAGGTCGGTCGCGCGCTGCGCCGGGCTCCGGGCAAGACCGATGCGCTGATCCTCGACTATGCCGGGCTGGTGCGTGCCCACGGCCCCGTCGACGTCGTCACCGCCCGCAGCGTGGCGCTCGGTCTGAAAGCACCGGGGGAAACCCGCGCCAAGGAATGTCCGGGCTGCGGCGCGCTCATCGCCCTCAACGCCAGCACCTGCGAGGGCTGCTGGGTCGAGCCGGAGGCCGAGGATAGCGATGCCAAGCATGAGGCGGAGGCCGACGATGAGCTGACCATCCTGTCCGCCGCCGTCACGGGCTGGCTGCCGGTGGAGGCGTGGCGCTTGGGGCGGCGCGCCGGACTCTTGGAGGAGCGGCTGGAGGCCGAGTTCCGCTGCCGGGGAGGGGGCTATCGTGTCGAACTGGCGCTCGAGGCCTCCGGCTACGACCGCGAGAAGGCGGTGCAGTGGTGGCGCGGCCTCGGGGGCGCCCGCCCGGTTCCGATGACGGTCGCGGAGGCAATGGAGCGCCGTGACGAACTGAGCCGGCCGATCGCGATCCAAGTCCGCGCCAACGGTCGACTCTCCGAGAGCGTCGCCTGTCGCTTCGAGGACGGCCGCACCTTCTCCGACATCCGGCGGCGCGACGATCTCGCGGCGTAGGAGTGATCAACGTCCGAGGGGCTTTGCGATCTCGAAAGCCGCGTTTCGGCCCGGACGGCTACCTTCGCGAGGTGCCTTGGAGCCGTATCCGATCCGATTGCATCGGCTCGGCGTCTCCAAGGTGTTGTCTTGCCGCGCTTTCTTTCGACCAACCGGTATCCACTTGGTCGGAAAGCGCTCTAAGCAATTGTCATTTATAGTGTTTTTTCGGAAGATTGTCGCGGTTCTCGCTGACGAGCTTGCGCCATCGGGAGAGGCGCTCGGGGGGCAGCGTGCCATTCGCGACGGCGGCTTGCACGGCGCAGCCGGGCTCATGCGCGTGCGTGCAGTCGCGGAATCGGCACGAGGGGGCGAGCTCGGTGATCTCGGCGAACAGGGTTTCGATCCCCTCTGCGGCGTCGCTGATGTGCAGCGTCCGCATTCCCGGGGTGTCGATGACCCATCCGCCACCGGCCATGGCGTGGAGCGAGCGCGACGTCGTGGTGTGGCGGCCCTTCGCGTCGTGCTCGCGAATGCCGCCGGTCTGTTGCCCCAGCTCCTGGCTGAGGCCGGCCAGCGTATTCACCAGGGTGGATTTCCCGACGCCGGACGAGCCGACGAGCGCCACCGTCTGCCCGGCGCCGCACCATGGGGCCAGGGCCTCTGCGGCCTCCGGAAGCCGGGGATTGAGGGTGACGACTACGAGTTCGCGCTGCAGTTCCGCCGCCTGGCGCCGGTACGTGTCGGCATCGGATACCGTGTCGGCCTTGGTCAGCACGATCACGGGCTCGGTGCCGCCCTGGTTGGCGAGCGCCAGATAGCGTTCCAGTCGGGCGACGTTGAAATCGGCGTTGCACGAGGTGAGGATGAAGAGGGTGTCGACGTTGGCCGCCGCGACCTGCGGTGTCTTACTGCCCTCGATGCGCCGCTCCAGCACGGTCCTGCGGGCGAGGCGACGGTGCAGTGTCTGGGAGTTCGGATCGACCAGCACCCAGTCGCCCACGGCGAAATTGCCGGTGTTGGCGTGAACCGGAAGCGTCAGCTTGACGGATCCGGCGAGGGACAGCGCGGTCAGGCGGGAGCGGTGGACCGTGGCGATCCGCATGGGAGCGAGAGCTCCCTCGCCGGCCTCGCGCTGATCCTCGAAGAACTCGGACCAGCCCAGGCTGGCAGGCCGCACTGGGTCGGGGAGGCCGGGATGATCTGTCACCCTCTGCCCATGACACGGCGCCGGACTCATGGCCAGCGTCTGCGAAATCCTGTGCCGGCCGCAGTGGAATCAAGCCTTCGCTCGGATCGGGGCTTTCGTTGTTCGGACGACGCTCCGCGCGGCGGTTCGATGCATCCCGATGGCGTCCACGGCGCCTAGGCGACGAGGCGGGCTTCGATCAGGTCGATCTCACGGACGAGGCGGCGCAGGATGACGTCGTCGATGACCTGAGACCGGCGCAGGCGGTAGAGGGCATCTCGCTCGGCCTCGATCCCGGCAAGGCGCAGGCGCTTCTCGGTGACGGCGAGTTGGAGCGCGCGGCTCCTGTCTTTCCGAAGTTCCGCGGTCGGAGCTTCGAGGCCCTCGTAGCGGTCCATGGCCCGAGCGCCGGCTTCCACGGCGATCGAGGCGTCCTCCTGCTCCTCGACGAGGCGATGCTGCAGCGACTCGATGGCCTTGACCGCGTCGTCGCGGGCGGCGGCGCGGGCAGCGTCCTCCTCGGCATCCTGGCTGGGCTCGGGGGGAAGCCGAAGACCGTGCAGGAGCCGCGGCAGGACCGTGCTCGCGAGGAGGAGGGAGGTCAGGATGACGCCCATCGCCAGGAGGATCACGAGTTCGCGGGCCGGGAACGGACTGCCGTCTTTCAGGGTGAGGGGCAATGTCAGGATGCCGGCAAGGGTGATCGCCCCCTTCACGCCGGCGAGCGTCGTCGCCGCCACGAGGCGCCAGGTCAGACCTTCGTGCTTCTGGCCGCGGCGACGCGCCTTCACGAGCACGAACTGGAGCGAGACCCAGACCCAGACGAAGCGGATGGCCATCAGCCCGGCCGTGATCGCGAGGACCCAGGCGACGAGCCAGCCTGCGCCCTGGACATCGGATTGTTTCACGGCCTGCCCGAAGACATCCGGCAACTGCTCGCCCAGGAGCACGAAGATCGATCCGTTCGCGGCCAGCGCGACCGTGTCCCAGACGGCGGTGCGGCGGACGCGCGTGCTGCCGAGGCTGCGGCCCTGGATCTCGACATAGGTCATGGCGATGCCGGCAGCGACCGCGGCGAGGATGCCCGAGGCGTGCACGTGCTCGGCGGCAAGATAGGCGCCGAAGGGCGTGAGCAGGCTGAACAGGATCTGCAGGCCGGGATCCTCGCCCGTGCGCCGCCGCAGGAGGTCCTGTGCTCCCATGAGGACGAAGGTCGTGGCGGCGCCGATACCGAGGCCGCCCAGCGCCAGCCACAGGAACGTGGATGCGGCCTCGGGAAGCGAGAAGCTCCCCGTCAGGGCGGCGGCGATGGCGAAGCGCAGGCAGACGAGCCCGGTCGCGTCGTTCAGCAGGGCCTCGCCTTCGAGGATATGCATGAGACGCCGCGGGACGGGAGCCTGCGCCGCGACCGACGAGACCGCGATGGGGTCGGTCGGCGACAGAACGGCCGCCAGCGCGAAGGCCACGGCGAGCGGGATGCCGGGGATCATGCCATGGATGAGCATGCCGATGCCCAGCACCGTCAGGATCACCAGCCCGAGGGCGAGCGCCAGGACGGTCCTTCCATCCCGGAAGAGGTCGCGCTTGGGGATGCGCCAGCCATCGAGGAACAGGAGCGGCGGCAGAAACACGAGGAAGAAGATCTCTGGGTCGAGCGACGTGCTCGGAAGCGGCCCCAGGGCCAGGGCCACGCCGATCGCGATCTGGATCAGAGGGAGCGGCAACGGAAGCAGGCGGCCGAGGGCGCCGCTGACCAGAACCGACAGCAGGAGAGCCAGAACGACGGTAACGCTTTCCATTCGTCTCTTTCGCGCAAAGGGCCTGCGGCTGCCACGGGCAGTCGCACACCGTATGATGCAATCTTTCCGGGCGGCGCTTTGTAGCACTGCCGGGATGCGTGGAGGGACCGGTCGCGTTCCTATCTATCGGAACAGAACGACCGTTTTCGATCCGAAGGAGGAATGACGATGAGCAACGAGCGGGCGATCCTTGCGGGCGGATGCTTCTGGGGCATGCAGGACCTGATCCGGCGCCAGGAGGGGGTGGTGTCCAGCCGCGTCGGCTATACCGGGGGCGACGTGCCGAATGCGACCTACCGCAACCACGGCACCCATGCCGAGGCGATCGAAATCACCTACGATCCGGAACGGACGAGCTTCCGGCGGATGCTGGAGTTCTTCTTCCAGATCCACGACCCGACGACCCCGAACCGCCAGGGCAACGACCGTGGCCTGAGCTATCGCTCGGCGATCTACTATACCGATGACGAACAGCGGCGGGTTGCCGAGGCGACCATCGCCGATGTCGACGCGTCCGGCCTCTGGCCCGGCAAGGTGGTCACGGAGGTGACGCCGTCCGGTCCGTTCTGGGAGGCCGAGCCGGAGCACCAGGATTATCTGGAACGGCGCCCCGACGGGTACACCTGCCACTTCATCCGGCCGGGCTGGACTCTGCCTGCGCGGGCCGACGCGGTGGCGTGAACCGGTCGGTCGCGGCTCGGCCCACGACGTCACCTGGAAAGGACGTTCGCGCCGAAATCATCCTCGCGGTCGCATGATGCGAGCATGCGGCTGAGCAGCGCGTCAGTGTCGCCAAGCGGAACGGAACGCGTTTCGGATGTCATACGTCCACACCGTCATGGCATCGCCGCTCGGCGCGCTGACACTCGTCGCGAGTGCGCAAGGTCTGTCGGCCGTCCTGTGGGAGGACGACGACCCGCTGCGCGTACGGCTCGGCGAAACGCGCGAAGACGCAGCACACCTCGTACTCGCCGAGGCGGAACGACAGCTTTCCGAGTATTTTGCAGGCCGGCGCCGCTCGTTCTCGCTCGACCTCGATTTTCAGGGCACGCCGTTTCAAAGCCGGGTCTGGCGGGCTCTCCTGACCATCCCCTTCGGAGAAACGCGGTCCTACAAGCAGATTGCCATGCAGATCGGCAGTCCCACGGCGGTTCGCGCGGTCGGAGCGGCCAATGGCCGGAACCCGATCTCGATCATCGCGCCCTGTCATCGTGTCATCGGTGCGTCCGGCAAGCTCACCGGCTTTGCCGGTGGCTTGGCGGCGAAGGACTTCCTGCTGCGGTTGGAGGGCCGGCGCGACCTGCTCGGCTGAAAAGAAGTCGAACCGTGCTCAGCTCGCCCGCGCCGGTCGCTCGGTGACGGAGCGTTTCTCGGCGCCCGGGCTCTTCGCCGTCCGTCCGCCACGATGGGTGGCGAGGCCTGCATGCCAACGGTGCTCGCTCGACGGATGCTCGACACGCAGCGGGTGTGGGTGACCGATGCGGAAGCGGTCGGACCTCGCTTCCCAGGGGACGATCGCCGCGACGTCGTGTCCGTGAGAACCGGCGGTGCTGGCTTCCATGAAGGCGACGATCTTCGGCACGATCTCGGCCCGAAACCGCGAACCGTTGAAGATGCCGTAGTGCCCGGCATCCGCCTGCAGGTGGTAGGTCTTCTTCTCGCCCGGCAGGTTCGTGGCGAGGTCGAGGACGGCACGGGTCTGGCCGATGCCGGTGATGTCGTCCTTCTCGCCCTCGACCGCCATCAGACTGCAGCGCCGGATGGCGCCGAGGTCGATCGCGCGGCCGTGATGCATCAGCTCACCCTTCGGCAGGCTGTGGTCGATGAAGACCTTGCTGACAGTCTCGAGGTAAAACTCGGCGGTGAGGTCCATGACGGCGAGGTACTCGTCGTAGAACCGGCGGTGCTTCTCAGCGGAATCGCCGTCGCCCTGCACGAGATGGTCGAACATGTCCCAGTGCGAGCCGGCGTGGCGCTCGGGGTTCATGCTCATGAAGCCGATCAGCTGCAGGAAGCCGGGATAGACCGCGCGGCCGGCGCCCGGATGGGCCCCCGGCACGCGCTGGATGCAGTTCGTCTCGAACCAGCGGATGCCCTTGTCCCGAGCCATCGTGTTCACGGCCGTCGGCGCATGGCGGGTGTCGATCGGGCCGCCGATCAGCGTGGCGGAGAGTGGCGCCAGCGGGTTGCCGTCCTCCTCCATCCGGGCGATCGCGGCGATCGCCGGCACGGAGGGCTGGCAGACGGCCGTGACGTGCAGGTCCGGCCCCAAGGCCTCGAAGATCTCGATGCAGTAGTCGATGTAGTCCGACAGAGCGAAAGCACCCTGCGAGAGCGGAACCTCGCGGGCGTTGGTCCAATCGGTGATGAAGAGCTGATGCGTATCGACGAAAGCGGCGACGGTGCCGCGTAGCAACGTGGCGTAGTGGCCGGACATCGGCGCCACCAGCAGCATCTTCGGCTTCGTCGTGTCGTCGCCGAAGGCCAGCACGCGGCAGAAGGGCTTTTCCCAGACGACGCGCTCAGGGGCGGGCAAATCGAATGCGGGCTTGGCGTAGGTGCGGGTGGTGCGCTCGAACATCTCGCAGCCGGCCGAAATCGCGCTGCGGTTCGGCATGTAGGAGAACGGATGGAGCGGGTTCTCGCAGGCCATCTTCGTCGCTTCGGCCGCCATGCGGACCGGAGCGAGCATGAGATTACGCGCCTCATGCATGAGGTACAGCATTGCGAGCACTCCTGGGAGCAGCTCGCGGACCAAGCTGTCCTTCGCGTCAGAGGATTGTGCTGGGCAACGCAAGGGTTGCAGGAAGGTTGCCTGCAGAAAAGTTCAGGAGTGATTCAAGTCGGTTTCGACATGTCGGAATTATAATGACGGATGTTGGCCCACGACCTTGCCGTAACCCGACCCGAGGAGCGGTGAGGCGGGATGCCGGCACGCCCCTTCAACGAGCATGTGCCGGCGTCCGTTCACGGGTTCGCCTGCGTGACGAACTTCGTGGTCAGATACGCCTCGATGGCCTCCGAGCCGCCTTCGCTGCCATAGCCAGAATCTCTGACGCCGCCGAAAGGCGTCTCCGGCAGGGCGATGCCGTGGTGGTTGATCGAGACCATGCCGGCCTCGATCCCCGCTGCAACCCGCGTCGCCCGGCTCGCGGAGCGGGTATAGGCGTAGGATGCGAGGCCGAAGGGTAGACGGTTGGCCTCCTGCAAGGCCTCGTCGTCGTCGGTGAATCGGTTGATCAGGGCCACCGGGCCGAAGGGCTCCTCGTTCATCGCGCGGGCTTCGTGGGGCACGTCGGTGAAGACGGTCGGCTCGAAGAAGTTGCCGCGATTGCCGATACGCTTGCCGCCGGTTCGGAGCCGCGCGCCCTTGGCCTCGGCATCGGCCACGAGACCCTCGATCGCTTCCAGCCGCCGGCCGTGGATCAAGGGGCCCATGGTGGTGGCGTCGTCGAGGCCGTTGCCGACCCGGATCGCCTCCGCCGCCGCAAGGAAGCCCTCGACGAAGCGGTCGTAGACGCGGTCCTGGACGAGGAAGCGGGTCGGGGCGACGCAGACTTGGCCGGCATTGCGGAACTTATTGGTGCTGAGCACCTTCACGGCGGTCTCGACATCGGCATCGTCGAACACGATTGCCGGGGCGTGGCCGCCCAGCTCCATCGTCGCCCGCTTCATGTGCTGTCCGGCGAGCGCCGCGAGCTGCTTGCCGACCGGGACCGAGCCGGTGAACGAGATCTTTCGGATGATCGGATGCGGGATCAGGTAGCCCGAGATCGCGGCGGGGTCGCCGAAGACGAGCCCGAGCACGTCGCCCGGCACGCCGGCATCGAGGAAGGCGCGCACCAGCTCGCGGCAGCTCGCCGGGGTGTCCTCCGGCCCTTTGAGGATGACCGAGCAGCCGGTGCAGAGCGCCGCCGAGATCTTTCGGACGGCCTGGTTGATCGGGAAATTCCAGGGCGTGAAGGCCGCGACGGGCCCGATCGGCTCGCGCACCACGAATTGCAGCACGCCCTCGGCGCGCGCCGGGATCACGCGGCCATAGGCGCGGCGGCCTTCCTCGGCGAACCATTCCATGATGTCGGAGGCGACCGCTGTCTCGATGCGGGCTTCCGCCAGCGGCTTGCCCTGCTCGGCGCTCATCAACCGGGCGACGTCCTCGGCGCGCTCGCGGAGCAGGCCGGCGGCCTTGCGCAGGACCTTGCCGCGCTCGAAGGCCGAAACCTTGCGCCACGCCGCGAAGCCGCGATCCGCCGCCGCCAGCGCCTCGTCGAGATCGCCCTGGGTCGCGACGGCGACCTGCCCGACGGTCTCGCCGGTGGCGGGGTTCAGGTTCGCGAGCGTCGCGCGCTCACCGCCGTCGCGCCAGGAACCGGCGATGTGGAGCTGAACGGAATGGTCCATCCGGAAGAGCCTTATGCATCGGAAGACGATGCCCTCCAGATAGGAGAGGGCGAAGCCCCAGCCAATGCATGGGGCTCAGGCGGCGATCCGGCTGGCCTGCCCACCCTTCGAGATCACGGCCGGCCGGCCCCGCGTCACCTGAAGCGTTCCGCCCTTCGGCACGATCGTCCAGCCTTCGCGGCAGCCGTCGATCGGCTCGGACACCACGACGATGCCGGTCTCGGATTCGCGATAGTACAGGCTCGGCGGGCGGCCGTCGCAGGCCCAGCGGAAGGCGGTGAGGGTACGGCCGTTGGTGAGCAGAGCGGTGAAGCGCAGCGGCTCGGCGATCTTGGCCTCCTGCATCAGCTCGCGGACGGTGGCAAAGGTCGTCTCCATCGCGCCGATCGGATCGTCTGCCAGTCCGTTGGCGAGCGCCAACAGAAAGATCGCTTCGGAATCCGTGGTGCCGCGACGGCTGTCGTAGAATTCGTCCGGGATCAGCGCTTCGAGGCGGCGCTTGATGCGATGATAGCCGCCGATCTGGCCATTGTGCATGAACAGGTGACGGCCATGCGCGAAGGGGTGACAGTTCGACCGCGTCGTGGCCGTGCCCGTGGAAGCGCGGACATGCGCGAAGAAGGCGCGCGCCTTCACCTGCGAGCAGAGATTGACGAGGTTCTCGTCCGACCAGGCTGGGGAGATGTCGCGGTAGATGCCGGGCTCGCGGCGCTCGCCGTACCAGCCGACGCCGAAGCCGTCCCCGTTGGTCTCGGTCTTGGCTTCCGTCGCGTGGAGCGACTGATGGACGAGCGAGTGCGTCGGCGCGCAGACGAGCTCGTTGAGGAAGACCGGCTCACCGAGGTAGGCGAGGAAGCGGCACATGGCTGACGCAAACCCCCATTCCTGCGCGGGCCTGGATCCGCCCGCCGGAAATCTTGACTGGGACAACTGCAAGAACAACTGCAAGACGCGGGCCGCTGGCCGGAGCATCGTTGCGGAAGCCTTACACTCCGATCGATACGGTGAACGGACCGTTAACCACGATCGCCTCCCGCCGACGGCGCCCTCTTGTCAGGCACTGCGCTGCGAGCATGGCTGAACGTGGAAATGATCTCGCCTGTTGACCGGAGGCCACACGGCATTCGACGATAGGTGACAGATCGATTCGCCGAACGGCAGCGCCGAGCAGAGCAGTATCCGAGAGCCTCGGTGACGCTTTCGCTCGCGCGTGATGCTTCGACACCTTGCCTGCAGCATCGGCAGATCCGCGCGCTCAACAGGAGATCCCATGGCCCAGCACGACTCCGCCGATTGTCCGGTGGCCCTCGTCGTCGAGAACGACGACGCCGTCCGCAACCTCGCTTCCGCGGTTCTCGAAGAGACCGACCTCGACGTCATCGCCTGCACCAGCGCGGAGGCCGCGCTCTCGGTGCTGGAGCGACCGGACGTCAACGTGGCGCTTCTATTCGCGGATGTCGGCCTGCAGGGCGGGATGGACGGACTCGCGCTGGCGCGCACGGTGGAGAAGCGCTGGCCGGAGGTGCGCATGGTGGTGACGTCGGGCAGTGCCGGCGACCGCAACGTGTCCCTGCCGCGCCGCGCCGTGTTCATGCAGAAGCCCTGGCGGGCGTTCGACGTGCTGGTTCAGGCCGACCGGGCTACGATCGCCGCGAAGACCGCCTGATACCGTTTTTGGTTGATTCCCTCAGTTTCCACGCCCCTTCCCTGGACCTGTGGAGCGTCAGCGGAACCCGATCCGGGGCCCGGCACGACAAGGCGCGGAGCGTCGTTACGTCTGTGCCATTCGTATCGAGCCGCTGGCGCGGCCCTTGTCAGGCTGGATCCCGGATCACCTTCCGCTCCGCTGCAGGCGTCCGGGAAAGGGCCGTGGCAACGAACGGATCAACCGGAATGAACTAGCCACGCATCGCTTGCGCCGAACGAAAACAGGCCCGTACCGCCGAGCGGCCGGGCCTGAAATCTGATTTCACGAACAAGCCGGGCTGCGGGGCCCGGCCGGCCTTTGGATCAGGACGCGAGGTTCGTCGCAGGCGCTGCACCCGGCGCGCCGCCAGCCGACGGAGCGGCGGACGGGAAGCCACCGGGACGGCGCGGGCCGCCGGTACGGGGCTTCGGCTTCGGAGCGGCGATCAGGCCCTCGCGGATGGCGGTCTTGCGCGCCTGCTTGCGGGCGCGGCGGACGGCCTCGGCCTTCTCGCGGGCCTTGCGCACGGACGGCTTCTCATAAGCCTTGCGCTGCTTCATCTCACGGAAGATGCCTTCGCGCTGCATCTTCTTCTTGAGGACGCGGAGCGCTTGGTCGACGTTATTGTCGCGAACGAGTACCTGCAACTGACGTGATCCTTCGGGTTCTTATCTGTTCAATCTGCGGACCGCGACGGGTCGCCTTGCTCGACGGGCAAAACCGCCAAGCGCTCCAAGCCCCGGGGATCTTCCCGAGCGGAACGTCCTGACGGCAAGCGATTCGGCGCGGTGAATTCGCCTTGGCGGTCGCAATACACCAAGCGCTTGCGAGTTGGAAGCCGCCGCACGACGCTCACCGGGAACATCGCGCGGTTGTGGCTGGGCCGTCCGCATTGGGCTGGGCGTGGAGCCGTTCGGTCTAATCGTCGACCTTGGTCTCCGGCCTGTCGTCGCCGCTCGCCGTCTCGACATGCGAACGGCCCTGGCTGTCCTGATAGGCGATCGTCTCGGTCGAGCCCGGCCGACGCTGCTCCGCCGCCGCGATCCGGGCGGCGTCGAGCGCCTCGTCGTGGCTCGCGAAGGTCTCGGAGAAGGTGCCGCCGACCTTGTAGGCATAGCCGCCGTCATGCTCGATGACGTGGTAGGTGATCTCGCTCATGGTCGTCTCCCTGATCGCTCTGGGCGCGAACCGCATCGCGGACGAGGCGGTTCCACTGACGTCTCGATTCAGTGACGCGTGGGTGCCGGGCCGGGAAAGCGGGCGATGGCGGCCTCGCAACCCGCGATCAGCGATCCGCGCACGTCGTCCGGGTCGAAGCCCGGTCCGACCGGAAAGCCGATGACCTGGACCTTGTCGGTGCCTTCGCAGTGGATGCGGCCGACCCAGCCCTCGGGCGTCCGCTCGAACAGAACCTCGTAGCTGTTGCCGCCATGCTCGAAGCGATGCGGGTCCAATCGTTGCGGGTCCGATCCTTGTGAAGTCATGCCTCGTCTCCCCGCCGGCGCGCCGTCTGCGCGGCACCACGCCGGACTGTCGGCATATGGTATGCCGCCCTACCATCCTGCGAGATCCCGCCTGCGAGATCCCGAGGATGCGGAAAGCTGCAACATGCGCGCGCTAAGAACCGGACTGATCGTGATGGCAACGCTCGCCGCGAGCCCAGCCCTCGCCCAGGGCATGCCCGGCAGCACCGTAGGCCTGACCGCAACGGGACTGCCCTCGGATCCGTTCGCCTCGAACTATCCCTCCGAGCCGCCGCCGCAGATGCGGCCGGATCGATCCCGTGGTTTGGTCCGACGCCGCGCTCCCGCACACCGCGGGATCGCAGCACCCCGCTCCGCCGACCGCCTCCGACCGCCCGCGGACGTTCCAGGCGGACGGCCGCGCCGATGAGCGTGGCCGACTGGTTCTCGGCCTACGGCGTGCAGGTCATCCTGCTGGTGTCGGGGCTGATCCTCGGCCTGATCGCCGTGACGCGCTGATCCGACGTCAGGCCGAACCGAGCTCGGCGACGATGGCGCTGATGATGCGCGGGTCGCTCGGGTCCACCGGCGTCGGGAAGGACGCCCGAAGCGAACCGTCGCGGCCGACGAGATACTTGTGGAAGTTCCATTGCGGGGTCTGCCCCGGCTTCTCGGCGGCGGCCCAGCGGTAGAACGGATGCGCCGTCGGCCCTCGCACGTGTGTCTTGTCGACGACGGGGAAGGTCACGCCATGATTCTTGCGGGCCGAATCGGCGATGGCGGCGCCGTCCAGCGGCTCCTGGTTTCCGAAATCGGGGGAGGGTACAGCGATCACCGTCAATCCACGCTCGCCGAAGCGGGTCCAGAGGCCCTGCAGCCCGGTGAGCTGGCCAGCATAGCCGCAGGCCGTCGCGGTGTTGACGATGAGCAATGGCTTGCCCGCGTAGTCGCCGAGCGGAAGCACACCACCGCCCGGCTTATCGAAGGAAAACCCGCGGGCATTCGCGCCGGGTTCTTCTGCGGCCCGCACGCTCGTGGCAGCCAGGGCACCGAGCAGGATCAGGCATTCGCGACGCAGCAGGGTCATGGCCGTCTCCGGGATCGTGTTCTCGGAGCGGATCATAGCGTCGCGCGGAGCAAAAGCGATTGGAGCCCGGCGCCGCAGGTGCGCGTCAGATCCGGGCCTGAAGCGCCTCGCGGACCGTGACGGCCAGCACACCGTCCTGGGCGCCCGGCGGGATCACCAGGGCATCCGGCACGCGGTCCGTGATGTCGGCATCTTCTCTGTCGTTCGCGAAGACGATGCCGAGGTTGGGCCGCAGGGCGCGGGCCTCGACGGCGAGGCGGGCACAGCGCAGGTCGCCGAGCAGCTCCGCGTCGGTCACGAGCACGTCCATCGGAAGACCGAGCGCCAGGATGGTGAGCGCATCGACGGCACAATCGACGGACGTCGCGCTGTAGCCGGCCCGACGGATTTCGGCACTGACTTCGTCACGCCAGTGTTTTCGACGGCCTGCTACGAGAACCTGAATTCCGTAACAGCCGCCCTGTACGTCGCACTCGTCCGAGCCCGATGCCGCGGGCCGGAAGTCTTCAGCGCGCTTCGAAGCCGAGCCATTCATCGGTCCGTCCCGTCGGTCTTTTCGTCCGGTCACCGGTTTTGGTTGCATTGCAATACGCTACGCCCCAGGGGCAGATTATTCAAGTTCCAGGCCCGTTCACCCGTCCCTTCTGCACGGCGTCGCGGGCGGATGCGGCGGCGCAGCAACAAGCCGCCGGGGCGGTTGACGCCCGCAGCGGACCCGGGGCAACACGTCGCGGTCGCGTTTGGTTTCAGCGGCCCGGAAACTGAGTGGAGAATCGATGGCTTCCGCAACGGCAACGCCCGTCTCGCCGCTGGCACCGAGCACCACCCCGGAGCTTCCCGCCATCGCCGGAATCCGCCTCGCCACGGCGCAGGCCGGCATCCGCTATGCCGGCCGCACCGACGTGCTCTGGGTCTCGCTCGATGCGGGCACCACGGTTGCCGGCGTGTTCACCCGCTCGCGCTGCCCGTCGGCAGCCGTCGACTGGTGCCGCGAGGCGCTCGCCGCCGGCAACGGTATGGCCCGCGCCCTCGTGGTGAATTCCGGCAACGCCAACGCCTTTACCGGTCTGAAAGGTCGCGAGGCCGTCTCGCTCACCGCCGACATCGCCGCGAAGGCCGCCCCCTGCGCGCGCGAGGCGGTGCTCATCGCCTCCACCGGCGTGATCGGCGAGCCCCTCGATGCCCGCAAGTTCGAGGGTGTGCTCGCGGATTGTGCGAGCCGCGCCGACGACGGCCCGCGCGCCTGGGAGGCGGCGGCTCGTGCCATCATGACCACCGACACGTTTCCGAAGCTCGCCACCCGCAAAGCCGAGATCGACGGCCGCACGGTGACGATCAACGGCATGGCCAAGGGCGCCGGCATGATCGCGCCCGACATGGCGACGATGCTGTCCTTCGTGTTCACCGACGCGGCGCTGCCGCAGGCCTTGCTGAGCGAGTTGCTGACGGCCGGGACCAACAAGAGCTTCAACTGCGTCACCATCGATGGCGACACCTCGACCTCGGATACGCTGCTGCTGTTCGCGACGGGCAAGGCCGGCAACGCCGCCATCGACCGCGCCGACGATCCGCGGCTCGCCGGTTTTCGCGCCGCCCTCGACGACCTGTTGATCGATCTGGCTCAGCTCGTCGCCCGGGACGGGGAGGGTGCCCGCAAGCTCGTGACCGTCGAGGTCGAGGGCGCGGAGAGCGACGCCTCGGCCCATCGCATCGCCATGTCGATCGCCAACTCTCCCTTGGTGAAGACGGCGATCGCCGGCGAAGACGCGAACTGGGGCCGCGTGGTCATGGCGGTGGGCAAGGCCGGCGAGCCGGCCGATCGCGACCTCCTGACGATCTCGTTCGGCGACGTGCGTGTCGCCCACCATGGCGCGCGTGATCCCGATTACAGCGAAGAGGCTGCGAGCGCCGTGATGCGCGCGCCGGAGATCACGCTGAAGGTCGAGATCGGCCTCGGACAGGGCAGGGCGCGGATCTGGACCTGCGACCTGACCAAGGAATACGTCGCCATCAACGGGGACTACCGCTCGTGAAGCCGTACGCCGTCGCCTTCACCGGTCTGCTCGGCCTCGCGCTCTGTGTGCCCGCCTTCGCTGGCGACGACGACACGGGCGGCCGGATCAGCGTGATCGGCCGGGCGCAGATCGAGACGCCGCCGGACTTCGCGGCGGTCGAGATCGGGGTGCAAGCGAAGGGCGCGACGCCCGCCGCCGCCCTCGACGCGGCGAGCAACGCGGCGCGCGGCATCATTGCGACCGCGAAGGAGATCGGCGTGCCGGAGGCCGATATCGGCACCTCCTCGGTGACGCTGCAGCCTGTGACCCGCCAGATCCGCGGGTCCGACGGTACGATGACGGAGAAAGCAGACGGCTATGCCGCCTCGAATAGCGTCGTCGTGCGCCTCGGCGATATGCCCAAGCTCGGCGAGCTGATGCGCAGGGCGCTCGATGCCGGCTCGAACCGCATCCACGGCGTCAGCTTCGGCTTGCGTAATCCGGCTTCCGTGCAATCCTCCGTGCAGGTCGCCGCGATGAAGGATGCGCGCGCACAAGCCGAGCGGCTTGCGGAGGCTGCCGGCGTGACGGTCGGTCCGGCCCTGTCGATCGTCTCGCCACCACGCACCGAAGCGTCGCGCCCGATGCCCTATGCAGCGATGGCGAAGTCGGCCGCGCCGCGCGGCCGGAACGCGGTTCCGGTCGAGGCCGGCACCATCGAGACCAGCGCCGAAGTCGAGGCGGTTTTCGCGATCAAGCCGTGACTGACCCGACGCCGATGCGCCTGCTCCTCGTCGTCGCGGTCGCCCTGGTCGACACCGATGGCCGCGTGCTGCTGGCGCAGCGCCCGCCCGGCAAGCAGCTCGCCGGCCTCTGGGAGTTTCCCGGCGGCAAGGTCGAGCCCGGCGAGCGGCCCGAGGAGACGCTGATCCGCGAACTCGCGGAAGAGCTCGGGATCACGGTCGAGGAGCCGTGCCTCGCCCCGCTGACCTTCGCGAGCCACGCCTATCCCGACTTCCACCTGCTGATGCCGCTCTACATCTGCCGCCGCTGGCAGGGCACGCCGCGATCGATGGAGGGGCAGGCGCTGAAGTGGGTTCGCCCCGGCGCGCTCCGGGAGATGCCGATGCCGCCGGCCGATGCGCCGCTCATCCCGTTTCTGGTCGACCTGCTCGGGCCCTGACGGCGCGTTGCGGCCCCTGGTCTCCACGGCCTCGGCCTCAACGTCGGCTGGGTATCGCTCCGGCGACCGTCCCATGAACAAGCACTGCCGGTCCTGGTCCGAGGTCGCGCAGAGCGTCGCGCCGAACGGCGTCCGCAAGCGCGAGATGGCAGGCACGGCGGTCAGCCTCGTCCAGGTTGTGAGCCCCGCAGGCGACGATACACAGCCACGGCTTCGATCAGTTCGTGCAGGTGCTCTCCGGCTCCGGCACGCGGGAGACCTGCAGCCCGATCATGCGGCCTGTCAGGCGACCCTCCGGAAAGCCCACCGGCACAAGTCCGGTTTCTGGGCGTACATCGACGACGTCTGAGCCCTCAGGCAGGCATCTCTTCGATCGCGTCGACCTTGTCCGGATAGAATGCGAGGTGGTCCTTGATCGCCGCGACGGCCGGGAAGGGCGCCTCGTAGCTCCAGACCGCCGCCGCCTTCGTCGTGCCGTCGATCGTGAGGTCGTAGTAGCTCGCATCGCCCTTGTAGGGGCAGTGCGTCGAGCGCGGGTTCTGGGCGAACAGCTCCCAGTTCGCGTCCCCGCGCGGGATGTAGAGGACGGCCGGATAGCTCGCCTCCTTCAACGCCAGCGCGTGCGTGCTGTCGGCAACGACGGTGCTGCCGACGACGACGCGCACGCGCTTCGGATGCGCGGTGATGGTGATCGGGTGGTCCGGGCCGGGCTGTCTCATCGCGGGTTTCCTTCTCGACCGCTCACCACATGCTCCGGGGTTCCCAGGGCATCGGCGAGACGGCTCTTGGCGCTGCCGGGTTTGAGCGGCTTCTGCTGACTCTCGTGCGGGGTCCAGCCGGACAGCCAGATCATTTCGAAGGTGGCGCGGAGCCGCCCGTCGTGGTCGGAAAAGCGCTCGGCATAGATCTCTGCCATGCGCAGCAGCGTCGCGCGGCGCAAGGGCGTGCGGCGGCGCTCGGTGAGCGCGTTGGTCAGGCCCATGGCGCGCAGATCCCGCGTCAGCGCGAAGGGATCGGCATAACGAACCGTCACACGCTCGGAATCGGTGACCGGCAGGCTGAAGCCGGCGCGCTGTAGGAGGCCGCCGAGATCGCGCACCTCCGCGAAGGGTGCCACGCGCGGGCTGATGCCGCCCTCCATCTCGCTTTCGGCGTGCTGAAAGGCCTGCCGCAGCTCCGTCAGCGTCGCCCCGCCGAGCAGGCAGCCTATGAAGAGGCCGTCAGGCTTGAGCGCGCGGCGCAGTTGCACCAGCGTGCCTGGCAGGTCGTTGACCGCATGCAGCGCCAGTAGCGACACCGCGAGATCGAATTCGGGGACGTTTCCGAAGGGCAGGGCTTCCGGATCGCCGACGAGGCAAAGCGGCTCGCCCGGTTCGGGTACGGGGGATAGGCGTACGACCGCGTCGGTGCGGCCACTTCCGCGCAGCCATCGCGTGGCTGCCGGGATCGGAGTGGCGAGGTCGAGTGCCAGGGGAAATCGGCGCAGCACTGTCCCGAGCCGCTCATCGACATCGTCGATCGCGCGCGCCATCAAGAAGTCGGCATAGCCATCGCGCCGCGCCCGGGAGAGGCGCTGCCGAAGCAGAGCTGGGTCGAACAGGGGCGTGGGCTGGTTCATCGTCCGCCGGAGATGGGGCAGCTCTTGCTTCGCCGCCAGGGTGAGCCGCATCATCCGGCCCCGCTCATGGATGCCCGAGACCGGAACCGAAACCGGCGGTCGCCGTTGCTGATCCGCCTCAGGGCCAGGAGAGTTCCATGAAACGCATTCTCACCGTCGCAACGCTCGCCCTCGCGGTCATCGGGCTCAGCGTCACGGCCGAAGCCAAGGGCTGCATCAAGGGCGCGATCGTCGGCGGCCTCGCCGGGCACGCCGCCGGACATGGCGTGATCGGCGCGGCCGGCGGCTGCATGGTCGGGCGTCACTACGCCAACAAGAAGGACAAGGCGCAGCAGCAGCAGCCCTCGCGCTGACCTTCGGTCTGCCTTCCGGCGGCCTTCGCGCGGCGCTCGGTGCCGCGCTCGGGCTGGTCTATCCACCGACCTGTATCGGATGCGGCTCGGCGACGGCCGAGCCGCATGCCCTTTGCCCAGCCTGCTGGTCGGGTCTGCGCCTGATCGAACGGCCGTTCTGCGAGCGGCTCGGCACGCCCTTCGCCGTCGACCTCGGTGTCGGGTCGCTTCTCAGCCCACGCGCCATCGCCGAGCCGCCGGTGTTCCAGCGCGCCCGTGCCGTCGCGCTCTACGACGGCACCGCGCGCGACCTCGTCCATCGCCTGAAATACGGGGACCGGCTCGATCTCGGCCGGGCCATGGCGCGGATGATGACATCCGCCGGAGCCGAGTTGATCGCCGAGGCCGACCTGTTGGTGCCGGTGCCGCTCCATGCCTTCCGGCTTTGGCGCCGCCGCTTCAATCAGGCTGCGCTCCTCGCTCGCAGCGTGGCGCGGATGTCCGGCATCCCCTGCGACACCCGCTCACTCGTCCGTGTAAAACGCACCCGGCCGCAGGTCGGGCTGACGCGTGCTCAGCGAGCCGAGAACCTGCAGGGCGCGTTCCGTGTGCCAGCGGCAGCAAAGCCCCGCCTCGCGGGGAGGCGCGTTTTGCTGATCGACGACGTCACGACCACCGGCGCCACCGGCAATGCCGCCTCGCGCGCCCTTCTGCGGGGCGGAGCCAGGCAGGTCGACCTTCTGACCTTCGCGACGGTCTCGGCGGGAACGGACTGACGCCCGAAACGAAAACGGGGGCCGCGAGGCCCCCGTCGATCGGTCGATGCTGTTCGGCTTACGCCGCCATCGGCTCCAGCCGTCCCGCGGCCTGGAGTTGCTCCGGGGTCGGGTCGATGACCTTGCCACGTGGGCCGACCCAGCTGCCGACCCACTTCTTCTGCCAAAGGAACAGGCAGCCGAGAACCACCGCCGCGAATACCGCGTAGATGACGAAGCCGGTCGCGAAGGCACCCGTGTACTGCTTCGAGATGCCCATCACGTTCGGAAGGATCGCGCCGCCGAGTGCTCCGATCTCGCCGATCATCGAGCCAGACACGGCGGTGTTGGTCGGGTAGCGCAGGGGCACGAGCTGGAACAGAGCGCCGTTTCCGGCTCCGAGCGCCGCGAAGCACAGCATGAACAGGATGGTCGTCACGGCAAGCGAAGGCGTCGAGGTCAGCGCCAGGAACGAGCCGATCGCGGCCAGCAGCACCACCGACAGCACCGCGATGCCGCCGATCCGATCGGCGAAATAGCCGCCGACGATACGGATGCCCGAACCCATGAAGGCCGCGAGCATGGTCAGGCGTCCGGCCTCCACCTTCGTCACGGCGAACTGCTCGTAGAAGAAGGTCGGCAGGAAGTTCGACAGGCCGATGAAGCCGCCGAAGGTGATGACGTAGATCAGCGAGAAGGCCCAGCCGTCCTTCGTGAACAGGCAGGAGATATGCTCCTTGAAGGACTGGTGTTCGGTGTCCGGCGGCTCCTTGGCGAGGATGATCATCACGATCAGCGGGATCACCATCACGACTCCGGCGAAGCCGTAGACGGCCTGCCAGCCATAGGCCTGGGCGAGCGGCGGCGCGAACAGCACGGCGAGCACGGTGCCCGAGTTGCCGGCGCCGGCGATGCCCATGGCGAGGCCCTTGTGCTCCGGCGGAAACCAGCCGGAACCGAGGGAGAGCGCGACGCCGAACGAGGCGCCGGCGATGCCGAGCAGCACGCCCATCGCCAGCACGTCGTTGTAGCTCGACACGAAGAAGAAGCCGTAGGCCATCGCCAGGATGATGATGCTCATCTCGGTGATCGCCGCGTTCTTACGGCCGATGTACTGAGCGAGCACGCCGAGGGGAAAGCGCATGATCGCGCCGGCCAGGATCGGCAGAGAGATCATGAAGCCGGTCTGGGCCGGCGAGAGCTTGTAGGTCTCGGTGATGAAAGGGCCCATGGCGCCGTTCAGAACCCAGATCGCGAAGCAGAAATCGAAATAGAGGAAGGCGGCGAACAGGGTCGGAGGGTGACCGGATTTCATCACGGTCTTGAAGCTGGCCATGGGCGTGCTCGTCTCTCGGCTGTCACGTGGACTCGGCCCGTCTCCGCGGAGAACGGGCTGCTCATGCGAAGTCCGGCCTCGTCGCCGTCCGCATGCGAGGCGCCGTTGCCCCGCGTGCCACCTCGCCAATGGAGGCGGCAGGCGGTTGCAAGGCAGCAACCGTGCCAAGTTATGCCGAGAGTAGGAGATGCTGCAGAAGGAGGGGACGGCCTACGACCAGTCGGGAGACCGCAACACCGATCGATCATCCACACGCACGAGGCCGGTCATCGAAAGCGCTGGACCGCCTCGGAAACGGGCATGTCCGATCCAAAGGCAGCCTACGCTTCAATTTTGTGCGAATGCCGCGCCGCGTGGCGAAATCGCTCTCTACGGACAGAGGTTGACCTTCTTCACCACCCACCCCTCGCCGGCCTGCCAGAGCTTGCGCCGCCCACGAAAGCAGGCCCGCTCCTGCTCGCCGGAGGTCCAGACCCCTGCCGGTTCCTTGGAGGCCGATTTGATCTCGGCGGCCTTGGCCTCGAGAGACTCGGTGTCGAGACGTGCGGATTTTGCAGGCGGCACTCCAGGTGCCTTCGCGGTGTGAACGGCTTTCGGTTGCAGGCGTCTGGCGGCCTCCGCCGGAGCCGCCGGAAGGCAGGCCACCCCGATCGCAAATACGACGAGCGAGCGGAGACGATGACGCGAAAAATCAGGCACGGGAGGCGTTCCCAGGTCGACGGTGTGACCATGATCCCATGTCGTCGGGACGCCTGTCTTTTCAATCACCTTCGCCTGTGAGTTGCTGTGTACATCCACACTTTCGCCATATGCTGGTAAAAGAGACACGCTGATGCGGCGGCTTTGACTGATTTTGCCGCATATCGGCCATCCGGCGAACGTATGGATAAAGCCCCGCTGTTGCAGCACTGAAACAGGCTTTCTTGCTATCAGACGGGTTGAGTTGACGACCGTCCCCGAACTGGGAATGGACGGCCCACGAGGTCCCGGTCGTCGCCGCAATCGATTTCGTCGAGCAATCCGATGTTCAAACCGACCCAGTCCTCGAACCGCCGCAAGCTTCTCATCGGCGCCGCGTCCAGCCTCGCTCTGATGGGCCTGGCCGGTCCGGGGCTCGCGCAGACGGCCGGCGGCTACGACGACGCCCGCCTCTACAAGGACCAGAACGGGCAGCTCTATCGCAAGCGCGCCGGGCAGTACGTTCCCTATGGTGGTCCCGTCGTGAACGGCCGGCCCGTGGAAGATCCGAGCGCCGCTCTCGACGCCGACGAATACGCCCGCCGCCGCGCGGAGCGCTACGGCGAGCCGCCGCCCCAGGGCGCGCCGGCCGTCGAGGCGCGGCCCGCGCCGAAGCAGGCCGGCTATCCGGTGCCGGAGCGGCCGGTCGACAACGGTCCGGTCGACTACGCCCGTGCCTACGGCCCCGTCGAGGGCGAGCCTTTCACGGTGCCGCCTATCCCCTACAAGAAGTTCAACCAGACCTTCCTGCGGGCCGAGGTGGATTACCGGACGAACGAGGCTCCCGGCACCATCGTCGTCGATCCGCGAGCCCACTTCCTCTACCTCGTCCTGCCGAACGGCCGGGCTCGGCGCTACGGCGTCGGCGTGGGCAAGCAGGGCTTTTCCTGGTCGGGCGCCGCAACCGTCAACTCGAAGCAGGCCTGGCCGGATTGGTATCCGCCGAAGGAGATGATCGAGCGCCGGCCGGACCTGAAGAGTCAGGTCTCGAAGCTTCAGAGCGGCGTCGGCGTCCCCGGCGGCTCCGGCAATCCGCTCGGCGCCCGTGCGATGTATCTCTGGCAGAACAACAAGGACACGCTGTTCCGCATCCACGGCACCACGGAGCCGCAATCGATCGGGAAGAGCGTGTCGTCCGGCTGCATCCGGATGATCAATCAGGACGCCATCGACCTGTTCAGCCGGGTCGAGGTCGGCGCCAAGGTCGTGGTGCTGTAGCTGAAACGCTTTCGGAAAAAGAAACGGCCCCCGATCCGGGGGCCGTTTTTCGTTCAGGCGTCGAGGTGGTCCGCGTCGTCGGCGTCGTCGTCGAGCTCAACGAGGAAGACGATGTCGGCTTCGTCTTCGTCCTCGTCGTCTTCATCGTCTGCGTCGGCCTCGGGAGCCTTCGCGTCCGCATCCTGATGGTGGGCATCGTCCTCGAAGTCGCCGCTGCCGTCGTCCTCGGACAGGGCCTGCTCGAACTCGTCGGTCTCGTCCTCCGTCGAGGCGCGGATGATCAGTTCGGAAGTACCGTTCCAGAGCGGGGTGCCCGCGCTCTTCATCGTGCCGATGTCTTCCTTGAAACCATCGCAGGTGAACAGATCGCGCGCCGTCTCTTCGTCGGCATTGATGACAGCGATCGCTTTGCCATCGATCTCGAGAGTGAACATGCCCATAGCGCTCCGTATCGGGCGCCGGCCGCGCCCGCCGCGGGCAAACCACGCCTCCGGCCCTGAGTCACCCCCGAAATCGTCCTGCGCCGCCCCCGCGCCCGATCGATCCGCAGGCTGATGCGCGTCGGAGACTCAGGCGCCGCTGCCGCGCGAGATCGCGCGCTTGACCACGCCCTGCACCTCGGGATTGGACAGGAACAGGTCGTGGTTGATCAGGCCGCCGCCGTAATCGGATGCGTCCGCGACGCGAACGCCGAGGGCTTCCAGGCGGCCGCGGTCGGCGGCGCCCGCACGGGTTCCGCCGGCGAGCACGCCCGAGAGCTCGAGCGCCCGGTCGTTGGTCGAGGAAATCACCGTGATCTTGTGGACGTCCGGCCCCATCCGCTCGACCGCGTTGGTGAACAGGTCGATGTCGATGTCGGGGGCGGCGAGCACCACCGCGCCGATCCGCGCCATCGCCGCTTCGCCCGCCTCCGCCCGCAGCATCCGCAGGGTCTCGAGGGTCAGCAGCGTGCCCATGGAATGCGCGACGATGTTGATGCGGCCGCCCGAGGGCGAGGCGGCGAGCGCCTTCAGGAGATCCTCGAAGGCGTCGCGGGACCACATCGCGCTCTCGCGGTCGTAGCCGTAATCGAAGGTCGCCGCGGCCGAGGGCCAGGTGAACAGCGCCGACGCCCCGCGGAAGCGGATGCCGTCGGAGAGCATCGCGGCGCTGAGCGCCGAGGATTCGAAGCTCTCGCGGTAGCCGTGGACATAGATCAGCACGTCCCGGCCGAAGGCCGCCTGCGAGAAGGCCGTCGCCGCGTTGGCCCCCGTCTCGACCTGCGGAATCGACCGGATGCCCCAATCGCCGTTGACGACGGCCGAGACCTTGCCGACGAACGAGCGGTCGGGCGCGGAGATCCGCACCTCGGCGAAGCTCAGGCCCCGGCCGCGTTCGGACCCGAAATACGGAGACTTGGTACCGCCGTTCACCGCCTTGCGGGTTGTGGCGACGAGCAGCACCGGGCTGACGTCGAGGGCGGACTGGTCCCGCGGTGCCGTGCCGACCGTGCCGGTGGAAAGTCCGTCGGTGATGCAGCCCGAAAGGCCCGGCGTCACCGCCGCAGCTCCGAACAGGGCGGCGATCCGGACGACGGAGCGCCGTGTCGGCGCATCCGCCTCGGCTCTCGTCGGTCGCAAACTATGCCACCTCATCGTGCGATGTCCTCAATCGCCGGGCAGACGCGTGCGCGCCCAGCTTCTCGCAGATCATGTGCGGCACGATCTTGGCCATGACGAGGCAATCGACAGGGGATCCTGTGCGCGACGCCGTCTCCGTGCCCGAAGCGCCACATCCGACCGGCCTGCCCCCTCGACGAACGCCGTTGCGCCCTGCATGAAGAGCGCCATGGCGCCTACTCTTCCCGACATGGACAACATCCGCGAGCGGCTGCTCAAGGGAGACCGCGCGGCACTCGCCCGCGCCATCACCTTCGCAGAGTCCCGGCGGGCCGATCACCGCGCCGCGGTGCGCGACCTGATCGACGCTGTGCTGCCCGAGACCGGCAAGGCGATCCGGGTCGGCATCACCGGCGTGCCGGGTGTCGGCAAGTCGACGACGATCGACATGCTCGGCAGCCAGCTGACCAAGGCCGGCCACAAGGTGGCGGTGCTCGCGGTCGATCCGTCCTCGACCCGCACCGGCGGCTCGATCCTCGGCGACAAGACCCGGATGGCGCAGCTCGCGCAGGACCGGAACGCCTTCATCCGGCCCTCGCCCTCGTCCGGCACCCTCGGCGGTGTCGCCGCCAAGACCCGCGAGACCATGCTGCTCTGCGAGGCTGCGGGTTTCGACGTGATCCTGGTGGAGACGGTCGGCGTCGGCCAGTCCGAGACGGCGGTGGCCGATCTCACCGACTTTTTCCTGGTTCTGATGCTGCCCGGTGCCGGCGACGAGCTCCAGGGCATCAAGAAGGGTATTCTCGAACTCGCCGACATGATCGCGGTCAACAAGGCCGACGACGGCGAGAACGAAAAGCGGGCGAAGGTCGCCGCGCAGGATTACCGCGCGGCTTTGCACATCCTGACGCCGGCCTCGGCGACATGGTCGCCGCCGGTCGTCACGATCTCGGGGCTGCACGGAAAGGGGCTCGATGACCTCTGGTCGAAGATCGAGGATCACCGCCAGAAGCTCACCGCCACGGGCGAGATCTTCGAGCGGCGCAAGAAGCAGGACGTGAAGTGGATGTGGGCGCTGGTCCACGAGCGCCTGCACCAGAAGCTCACCAGCAGCGTCGATGTCCGCAAGGCGACCGCGGAGGCCGAGAAGTCGGTGGCGCGGGGCGAGCATTCGCCGGCGGCCGGTGCGCAGGCGATCTCGGACCTGATCGGTCTTTGAGGCCACCGCGCCTGCTCGTCACCGGGTTCGGGCCGTTTCCGGGTGTGCCGATCAATCCGAGTGCGACGCTGGCAAGGCGCATCGCCGCCTCACCGCGCCTGCGGCGCGTGATGGGGACGGCGCCGGAACTGTTGATCCTGACGACGTCCTACTCGGCGCTTTCCACCGAACTGGAGCCGGCTCTGGCCGAGCAACCCGACGCGGTGCTGATGATCGGCATCGCCCGGCGGGCCAGGTGCATCCGCATCGAGGGAAGGGCGGTCAATCGCGCGAGCCGGCTGTTCCCCGACGCTTCCGGGAAGGTCGCGCGCCAGCTCACCCTCGACCTGGACGGACCTCACGAGCGCAGAAGCGCAATTGCGGCGCAACTCCGCATCCCCTTGCGCCGCGTCGGTGCGATCGCATCGCGCGATGCCGGGCGATACCTCTGCAACGCGAGCTACTATCGCGTCCTGTCGGAAGGCTGCCCGGCGATCTTTTTACACATTCCGCCTCTTCCCGATCTGTCGCGCCGGTCGGGCTCTCATCGGATCCGGAGGCGACGTCCCCTCGATGCCTGGACCGACGCCATCGTGGAGTCGGCCCTGGTTCTGCTCGTCCGTGCACGCCGCGACGCGAGGCCGCGAAGAGGGGAGGGGGCTTTCATGCCGAGCGGCGGCGCAGCCCCGCGATGAAGTCGCGGTCGGTAAGCGCCGCGGCAACCAGGGCGAACAGCCCGATATGCAGGCCGGCTGCGGCGAGGCCGGCAGATTGAAGCTGCCACAGGCAGAGCGCCGCGCCGGCCATGACACCTGGCCCGACGACATAGACGACCTCGCGCCACAACGCCGCCGGCCGTGCCAGCCGCCAGTAGCCGAAACTGAACGCGATCCCGGCAAAGAGGCCCTTCAGGAGAGCCATGTAGCGAAGCAGGCGCGCGAGGTCGGGCTCGACCGTCGAAGACGCGGTGCCCGGCCCTAGAACAACGGCCAGCGCCAGCGCGGAGGCCGTGACGACGAGGAGAAGCCCTCGCGGGCCGATACGGCCGCGTTTGCCGGCCGCTATGGCGTCAGCCCGTGCGATCGAAACGGTGGATGCCATGGGAAACCTCCTGTCGCAGTGGAGTCTCGCTTTGTTCCGTATGCGTTGCAGGCAGAGTAGCGCAGGAGTCCGACCCGTTCGAGTGAGAGCCAAGGCCGGAGAGCGGGATCGGGTCGCCGACGAAATTTTCGCCGGCTCCGAACTTTTCCGGTTGACGTCTCCGGTCTGTCTCCGTATATCCCTGTTCATCGGCGCCGGCCGCGGAAGCAGCTCGGTGGCCTTCGCATCTTCTGAACAATCTGCGGGAAGTGTCCGGCGACTGTCGGGCGGCCTGCTTTTGGTTTTTTGGGTGTGAGCGTGTCGGTTTCGAGAGCCTCTGGTTTTTGGGTTGACACGATTTTGGCGGCGCATTAATCAGCGCCTCCGCTTTGGGTCTGGCTGGTTGATCTGGTTTTGATCTGGGGTTTATTTCGAGAGATCTTGAGCTTCGGCTTGCTTGGTCTTTTGTGTTCTTT
>NZ_VRVE01000049.1:0-30734 GCF_008040035.1 Methylobacterium sp. WL9 | reverse complement strand
ACGGTATTCCATCGGCCCTGCTCGTCGCCGCGGGCCGCCGTATCGCGCCCGAGGGCCGCCGCGGCGACGAGCAGGGCCGATGGAATACCGTAGAGGATCGGGTGCAGCGCCGGGCTCGGCTCCGGCACGAGCATCAGCAGGCCGATCCCGATGGCTAGTAGCAGGCTCCGCAGTGGCCATCCGATGCGCACGCCCTCGGCGCGCGCGAGACCGAGCGCCGCACCGAAGGCGAATTCGAGGATGACCGGGCTCGCCCAGAAGGCCAGCGGCATCGGCATGTCCGGAAACGCCGCGCGCGCCAGGGCGAGGATGCCCAGCGCCGCGATGAGCCACACGACCGCCGCGCGGCGTCCCCAGCCGAGGCCGATCGCGAACAGCGCGTAGAAGAACATCTCGCAGTTCAGCGTCCAGCCGAGGCCGTAGAGCGGCAACGCCGTGCCGTCCGACCGCAGCATCGGCCAAAACAGGAACGAGGCGGCGACATAGACCGGATCGAGGCCGGCCGCCGCAACGTCCCCGGTGAGCATTCCCGGAACGGCGAGGGCGGTTGCGAGATAGGCGGCGCTCACCAGCCAGTAGAGGGGCACGAGCCGCGCCACGCGATGCGCGAGGAAGCGGCGCCGCCCTCCCGGCCGGCCGTAGAGCGAGCCGGAGGCGTAGACGATGATGAACCCGGAGATCACGAAAAACACGTCGACGCCGGCCGGCCAGGGCAGCAGCGTGCTCGGTCTGAAGCCGAGATCCGTTCGGTTCGCGAGCGCGGCCGTTTCGAACTGGGCGTGGTGCATCACCACGAGCAGGGCCGCGACGGCCCGCAAGGCCTGGACGAGAACGAGCTTCACGCTGGGAGCCCTGCATGCGGGCGGAGAACCCGGGCGGGTATCGATCCCAGGGTCCGGCCGGTCAAGGTCGGGTCCAGGCACGGCTTGCCGTGCAGTGCAAGTCACCGTGGGATCTATCGGCGCTCGCCACCGACCTTGGATTCAAGATCGGCATTCGCGCCGATCAAATCTTTACTGTATTCAGTGTACATCCTGGTCGGGCATTCAAGAACAATAAGTGTGTTAGATTTGTAACTTATACTCGATATAACTCACAGAAATACACATAGGTTAATGTTTTTCTCGTGTCTTAGGCTGTAGTCGAAGACTTGATTGAACAGGGTTGCGAACTAACTCAAATGGCTGCCCGCACCGCGATGGCCCTGTTGAGGAACCCGGGAGGAAATTCTGAATACGGCGGAATGCGAGAGGATCGAGGCTGTCATCGAACTCTGTCGCGAGGCGCGGGAGCGGCTTCAGCCCGATACATCGTTCCGCTTGCGGGTCCTGATCGACATGGCGCTGCTGGAACTCGGCAAGGAACTCGCGCGGTTGAGCCTGGGCCGGCAGGCCTGAGCTATCCAAGCGCATCGCAGGGTGCCCAGCCGAAGCGGCGTCCATTCCGGCTGAGCGGGCATCGTGGAAAAGACGTCGCAGCCGCCCCTGTTTGCAGGGCGGCCGGACGGAACGCGAAGCATCGAGCGGTGTCAGACGCGATGGCCTCGGGTCGGCGACGGGAAGGTTCTCGCCTGCCGCCTGCTTTGTCGAGCCGTGGGCATGCCCTGCTCGAACAAGGATCTCAAGCTTCCGTGCAACCGATCAGGGCCGAGGTCTTGAGCTTCGTGCCATCGCTTTCCACGACGGAATGGAACTCCCCCGTCTTCGGATCGCGGATCCGCAACTCGCCCTGCTCGATACCGAAATGTGCGCCGTGCAGGTGCAGTTCGCCGGCTTCGACACGTTCGCGCACGAAGTCGAAGGTGAGCAGATTCTCGAGGCTCTGGGCGATCGAGGCGTATTCGAGCCGGGTCAGATAGCCGGGCTTTTCGACCGAATCTCCCTTCTCTTCGAGGGTCTTGGAGGCCGGCTCGACCAGCGAGACCCACTGTCCGATGAAGTTGCCCTGCGAAAGGGGTTTGGCATCGGTGGCGTAGGCTTTGATGCCGCCGCAGGTGGCGTGGCCGAGCACCACGATGTGCTTCACCTTGAGACCCTGGACCGCGAATTCGATGGCCGAGGACGTGCCGTGATAGCCGCCGCCGTCCTCGAAGGGTGGGACGATGTTGGCGACGTTGCGGATCGTGAAGATCTCGCCGGGGCCGACATCGAAAATCACCTCGGGGGCGACGCGGCTGTCGCAGCAGCCGATCAGCAGGACCTCCGGCTTCTGCCCGTCGGCGAGTTCCTTGTACTTCTTCTTCTCCTCGGGAAGGCGCTCGCCCAAGAAGCTGCGGTAGCCTTCGGTCAGGACATCGGGAAACATCGTTCGTTCGCTCCGTTTGTTCATTGGGGGATCGTACGCGACGGCAACGGTTGGAAGGCGATCAGGCTCCCCGCCACATGAGCGTTTCCGGGGTCTCCGGTACCTCACCGCGTGCGATCCGGCACGCGAGATCGGCGAGGCCGGCCGGCTCGATGCGGGCGTCGGTGGTCGCGAGCTCGTCGAGCGGCCACCAGCGCGTGCCGATCACCGGGTTGTCTTCGGTCTCCGAGAGCGTGTGCGTGTCGATCCGGTCGTCGGGCAGGCGCACGACGAAGTAACGCTCACGGGCATCGCGCGACTTGTCGAACAGGTGGAACGGCCCGTCGCAGAGTGCGACCTGCGGTCCAATCGCGGCGTCATGGACGCCGATCTCCTCGCCGAGTTCCCGCCGGCAAGCCTCTTCGTGCGTCTCGCCGGGCTCCAGCCCGCCGCCGGGCATGAACCAGAAGTTCTTCGCCTCCGGATTGGCGGGCGCGGGCCTCACCGCCTCGTATTCGATCAGCAGCAGCCGGTTGGCCGGATCGAACACCAGGGCGCGTGCGATGTGGCGGATCGTCAGGGGCTCTGAGGTCGTGCGAAGTTCTGAGGTCATGGCCGAGACCTATCAGGAATGATCGGCCGGTGCCCAGATCACGATCGGTAAGCCGTAGGCGTCGTGCTCGATGGCCGCCGGCAGCGGGACCGCACGGCCCGCGGTGATGTCTCGGGCGACGACGAGCGCCGCCATCGCATCGAGATGGTCGTCTTGCCCGACCCCGCGCGGTGGATGCGAATGCACCAGGGCCTCGGGGAGCCCCGCGCCTACCAGGAGATCGCGCCGCTCCGTTAGTCCCTCCTGCCGGCGCGGCCCCTTCTTGCCCGCCTGCAGCCGGCGGTCGCCGTTGAGACGGAAGAACGCGACCTCGGGATGAACTTCGTGAATGCGCGGGCGGAGGCCGGGCCGCGCCCGCAAGAGCGTGTCGACCGAGCGCACGGAGCGCAGGATGTTCCAGCACTGGATCGAGGGCGCGAAGGGCGGATCCGAATACGCGCGCGAGAGCGCCTTCGCTTCTTCGTAGTCAGCGGCGTAGACGGCCACGCGCGGCGGCACAGGAAACACGCTGGATCGCCCGGAGCCGAGAAACAGGCGCGCGGCGCGGTCGGCCGGCCGGCCCTTGTCGACGACGCGGTCGGGAAGCCCGATCGGTACGTCGATGCCGACGACGGCCGGCGCCTCCGGCCCGTCCACGACATCCTCCACGGTCGCGAACAGGGCCGAGCGGTGCCGTTCGGGCGCGTCGAGATCGAGCAGCACGCCGGCCCAGGCGCCGCGACATCCGTCGAGACCCGCGATCCATCGCGGCATGGGTCGATCCTTCCGGCGGCGCCGTTGCTTGTCGGACGGTGGCATAGGACGGTATCGCCACGGCGGTCGATGCCGGGAGAGATCAGCCATGTCCTCGATGCGCCTTACGTGGGCGGCCGTCTGATGCGGATCGCCGTCCGGCTGCTCGATCCCCGGCTCCGGGACTGGGGGTTTCCGCGCCGCGGCTCGGCGCATTCGGCCGGCCTCGACCTGTTCGCCTGCCTCGATGGGCCGTTGGCGATCGCGCCGCAGGCGCCGGCGATCCTGATCCCGACCGGGCTCGTCGTGATGATCCGCGATCCGGACTGGTGCGGCCTGGTGCTGCCGCGCTCCGGCCTCGGCCATCGCGAGGGCCTCGTGCTCGGCAACGGCACCGGCGTGATCGACGCCGACTACGAGGGCCCGCTCATGGTTTCGGCCTGGAACCGCAACCGGGCCCCGGCCGACGGCGAACCGCCCGCCCGCATCGTGATCGAACCGGGCGACCGGATCGCGCAACTCGTCGTGGTGCGCGTCGCGCAGCCCACCTTCGAGATCCTCGACGATGCCGATGCCGATGCCGACGCCGACGACCCGCCGGCCGGCGGGGGCGCACGGGGCGGTGGAGGATTCGGGTCGAGCGGCCGGCGCTGAGATCCGTCGCCGAACGAGCCGATCCGGTTCGCTTGCCCGAAGGTGCCACATGCCGGCACCCGAACCGATCTCACGCATGCGTGCCGCGCGACGTTCGGCGGCGCGGACTTTCAACCCCGATTAACGGCTATCGGCTAGGTTTCGCGAGTCGTTGGGGTGCTGGGGGGCATCGGCTCGACAGTGACGGGCCGGCAGGACGACGGGCAGGACGACGGGAATGTTGGAAGCCACGCGTGCGGAGACCGGCAACGCCCTCGTGGCGGTCGTCGCAGCCAAGACCCCTATCCAGCTCGTCCTGGCCCTGCGCGGCTTCGACTGCACTACCCATGTGATCCAGAGCGCCCATGCCGCGCTCGCCGACCTCCCCGCCCAGCCGCCCGACGTTCTCGTGATCGAGCACGATGCCGGCCTCGACGCGTTCGGCCTGACCCGATCGCTGCGCGCGATCCCTGGTCTCGTCCGGACACCCATCCTGATCGTCGCCGTCGGCGAGGGACGCACCGAGCGCCGGGCCGCCCTCCAGGCCGGGGCGACGGACCTGATGCTGAAGCCCGTCGACACGCTGGACCTTCAGATCCGCCTGCGCACCCTCATCGAGCTCGCCGCCGCCCGCCGAGACGGGGAACGGCAGAATGCGGCGATGAACCGGCAGATCGAAAACGCCGTCGCCGAGGTGTCGGCCCGTGAACGCGAGATCGTGCGCCGCCTGATGCTCGCCGCCGAATTCCGCGACGACCAGGCCGGGGATCACCTGACGCGCGTCGCCGGCTGCACCATCGCCGTGGCCGAAGGGCTTGGGCTTTCGGAGCCGGAAGCCAACGACATCGCGCTCGCCTCCACCATGCACGACATCGGCAAGATCGGCATTCCCGACGAGATCCTGCTGAAGCCGGGCCCGCTCACGGAGGCCGAGCGGGAGGAGATGAAGCAGCACGCCCTGCGCGGCTACCGGATGCTGCACGACAGCCCCTCGCGCCTGCTCCAGCTCGCTTCCGAGATCGCCCTGACCCATCACGAGCGCTGGGACGGAAACGGCTACCCGCAAGGCTTGAAGGGCGAGGAGATCCCGCTTTCGGGCCGCATCGTCGCAGTCGCCGACGTGTTCGACGCCCTCATCTCCGCCCGCGTCTACAAGCCGGCCTGGCCTCTGGAGCAGGCTCGCGCGCATCTCGAGGCCCAGGCCGGCACGCATTTCGACCCGGCCTGCGTCGCGGCTTTCGTCTCCCGCTGGGAGGACATCGTCGCCCTGGTGCAGGATCGCCCGGCGACGTCCCACGCCGCCTGACGCGCCGCGCGCACTGCCGCGTGCCTGGGCGATTTGATCGCGCATCGGGCAATTGCGCGACTTGAATCGGCACGATGACCGCGTATTGAGCAGGCGCTCGACCGTGGCCGTTCCGAAGGCTTTTCTTTCATGCGCTGTCTCGCCCTGTGCGGCTCGACCTGTTTTGGGCTGGTGCTGCTCGCCACGCCCGCGCTCGCTGCGACACCCGTCATCGATACCGGCCATACGGCCTGGATCCTGACCGCCTCGGCGCTGGTGCTGTTCATGACGCTGCCGGGCCTCGCGCTGTTCTACGGCGGGCTGGTCCATGCCCGGAACGTGCTCTCGGTCCTGATGCAGTGCTTCGCAATCTGCAGCGTCGCCTCGGTGCTGTGGGCGGTCTGCGGCTACAGCCTCGTCTTCGACGGAACCGGCGCCCTGATCGGTGGCCTCGGCAAGGCGTTCCTGACCGGCCTCGATGCCGTCCGCACCCCGACCCTGCTGCCGGAGAGCGCCTTCGCGCTCTACCAGATGACGTTCGCGGTGATCACGCCGGCGCTGATCGTCGGCGCATTCCCCGAGCGGGTGACGTTTCCCTTCGTGGTGCTCTTCTCCGCCCTCTGGCTGATGCTGGTCTACGTGCCGGTGGCGCACTGGATCTGGGGCGGCGGCTGGCTGTTCGGCCTCGGCGTGCTGGATTTTGCCGGCGGTATCGTGGTGCACACCACGGCGGGGATCGCGGCGCTGGTCCTGGCGGTGATGATCGGCAAGCGCCGCGGCTTCCCGGCCCAGATGACGCCGCCGCACAGCCCCGGCATGACCATGGCCGGCGCCGGCATGCTCTGGGTCGGCTGGTTCGGCTTCAACGGCGGAAGTGCGCTCGCTTCCGATGACAGTGCGGCCAACGCGATCCTGGCGACGCACCTCTCGGCGGCGGCCGGCGCCATGGCCTGGACCGCGGCCGAGTGGATCAAGATCAGGAAGCCCACCTCGATCGGCATCGTCACCGGCGCGGTGGCGGGGCTTGCCACGATCACGCCCGCGGCCGGTCTCGTCGCCCCGGGTGCCGGCATCCTCATCGGCTTCGCCGGCGGCATCGTCTGCTTCTACGTAACGCTGTACGTCAAACAGCGTCTTCAGATCGACGATTCCCTCGACGTCTTCGCCGTCCACGGCGTCGGCGGCATGCTCGGCTCGCTGCTGCTCGCGGTCTTCGCCCTGCCGGCGCTCGGCGGCATCGGGCTCGGCAAGAGTGGCACGGTCTGGACCCAGCTCGGCGTGCAGGCGATGGCGATCGTCGTGACCATCGTCTGGTCGGGCGTCGTGACCTATGGCCTGACGCGAGCGATCGGCCTGCTTACACCCATCCGCGTCGACGCGGAGGCCGAGTACGAGGGCCTCGACCTCACGTCCCACGGCGAACGTGCGTACGAGTATGGATCGTAGCCGGACGGATCCGCACCGCCGCTTGATCGATCCGCACGGAGCTGCCGAACCCGGCTGAAACCGGCCGATCTTGCTCGTCGCCGCCGCCCGCTCTGCGCGTCATCAAGGATGCATCGAAACGCAAGGCTCCGGCGTGTCCGGGGGCAGGAGGCGACGATGCAGCAAAGTGCGCGCGAACCGACCATCCGTCCGCATCCGGGCACCCGCCCGATGGCGCTCCTGGTGCTGGCCTTCGGCGTGGCTATCGGTGGCGCGCTTGCCGGGACGCCCGTTCGGGCGATCGACCCGCCGGATTCCGCCCCGGCCACGGTGCAGCCGGGCACGCCCGGTACTCTCGCCGACGTCGTTCGCAAGCCGGTGCGCACGATCCCGCTGCCGGTCCGCGACGAGCCTCAAACCGCCGGCCATTGAGCGGTGGCGATGCGCGCGCTTCGGTCGTCATCCGTGATCTCGCTTTCAGGATGACGCTCCAAGTTCCCGTTTTGCGTCGGCTTTTCCGAAAGCCGGCGGTCGCTTCGGGTCCGATACCCTAGCAGGGCACGTAGACGGGGCCGCCGTAACACGACTTCGATTGGTTGGGATCGCGGGACAACGCATTGCCAAGACCCGGACTTGGATCACGCGTATTCATCGACGCGCAGCCGGACGCGAGGCAGGCAAGGATCAAGGCCGAAATGAGATTCTTGCGCATCGTTTCCCCCTCTTTCCGCGCCGAGTATCAACTCGGCATGGGGGTGAGTCTGCTGCAGGCCGAGCACAGGTGCGAAGATTGTTGAGGGGGGCTGATATGTCTCCGAGAGCTACGACAAGCACGCTATCGCAGCCTTAATCTTACGACGATAGCTTTGCGTCACGAAACGCCAGCGCGCACAAAGCCTTGGATCTACTCGAATCCTAGGGTGTCACCTTGGATATTGTATCCACGATAGGACTCGGCGTTGCCGAGTTGCATCGGATATGCGGAAAAACAGCGACCGCTCGTCGGGTCGATGCTCTAATGATCGCCCATCACGCCGGCCTCGTCTTGCGCCTGCAACACGTCGGGCCGCGGCATCGAGATGATGTTGTAGCCCGAATCGACGAAGTGGACCTCGCCGGTGACGCCGCTGGAGAGGTCCGAGAGCAGGTAGAGGGCCGAGCCGCCGATATCGTCGAGGGTCACCGTGCGCCGCAGCGGCGCATGCGCCTTCTGGTGGTTGAACATCAGGCGGGCGTCGGCGATGCCGGCGCCGGCCAGCGTGCGCATCGGTCCGGCGGAGAGGGCGTTCACGCGGATGCGGTCCGGCCCGAGGTCCATGGCGAGGTAGCGCACGGAAGCCTCGAGGGCCGCCTTGGCCACGCCCATGACGTTGTAGTTCGGCATGACGCGGGTCGAGCCGCCATAAGTCAGCGTGAGGAGCGAGCCGCCGTTCTTCATGCGCTTGGCTGCGCGCTGCGCGATCTCGGTGAAGGAGAAGCACGAAATCGTCATCGTCCGCGCGAAGTTCTCACGCGTCGTGACGTCGACGTAGCGGCCCTTGAGCTGGGTCTTGTCCGAGAAGCCGATGGCGTGGACAACGAAATCGAGCTGGCCGTCGAAACGCTCGTCGAGGGCGGCGAAGGTGGCGTCGACCGAGGCGATGTCCTCCACATCGCAGGGCAACACGATCCCGGAGCCGATCGAGGCGGCGAGCGGAGCCACGCGCTTTCCCAGGGCATCGCCCTGATAGGTGAAGGCGAGCTCGGCGCCCTGGGCATGGAGGGCCTGGGAGATGCCCCAGGCGATGGAATGGTTGTTCGCGACCCCCATGACGAGGCCGCGCTTACCCTTCATCAGACCTGTCATGAGACGCTGCCTTGCCCGACCTGCACGCTCGCCGGGCTCGAAACCCGATCCTGAAGGGGGACGCTTAGCGTGCGGGCGGCAGCCCTGTCCACGTGCGAGAGTTCCGGACAAACAAAAGCCCCGCCTCGACCTCGGTCACGTGACGGGGCTCAAGCCAGATACGCTGCCTGGAAACGGAGCGCTTAAAAGTAACCCTTGGTTGCCGACTCGGCATCCTCAATCAGGCTCTGCTTGGCAATCACGGCTGCACCGGTCGCCAGGGCCAAGCCTCCGAACGTGATGAACGCGATCCAGACCATGAGCGGTGTCGTCCTGTTATCCGCAAGCTCAACGCAAGTCGGCAGGAGCAGTTCCGCAGCGGCGATTGCCGGTCCGGCGATGTAACCTTGGCCATTCATCTCGCAATCGCGAGATGAATGGCCGCAGATGCGAGAGATTACGTCGCGTCCCGAGCGAACAATTCTCGACAACCGTCCCTCAGGCGTCGACGTTCTTGAGGATCAGCGTCGCATTGGTGCCGCCGAAACCGAAGGAATTCGACATCACGTGGCCGAGCTCCACGCCGTCGCGACGCTGCCGGAGGATCGGCATGTCGGCGAAGGCCGGATCGAGTTCGTCGATATGGGCGCTCTCGCAGATGAAGCCGTTGTTCATCATCAGCAGCGAGTAGATCGCCTCCTGAACGCCGGTGGCGCCGAGGGAATGGCCGGTGAGCGATTTGGTCGCCGAAATCGGCGGACAGGCGTCGCCGCGGCCGAAAACCTCGCGGATCGCCTCGATCTCCTTGTCGTCGCCGACGGGCGTCGAGGTGGCGTGCGGGTTGATATAGTCGATCTTCGCGCCCTTCACGGTTTCCAGCGCCTGTCGCATGCAGCGCATCGCGCCTTCACCGGACGGGGCGACCATGTCGTGCCCGTCCGAGGTCGCACCGTAGCCGGCGATCTCGCCGTAGATGCGGGCGCCGCGTGCCTTGGCATGCTCCAGCTCTTCCAGAACCAGCACGCCGGCGCCCCCGGCGATGACGAAGCCGTCGCGGTTCTTGTCGTAGGCGCGCGAGGCACGGGCGGGCGTGTCGTTGTACTTCGAGGACATCGCGCCCATGGCGTCGAACAGGACGGACAGCGTCCAGTCGAGGTCCTCGCAGCCGCCGGCGAAGATGACGTCCTGACGACCCGCCGCGATGATCTCGGAGGCGTTGCCGATGCAATGGTTCGAGGTCGCGCAGGCGGAGGAGATCGAATAGTTCACGCCGCGGATCTTGAACCACGTCGCGAGCGTCGCGGAGGCGGTCGAGGACATCGCCTTCGGAACGGCGAAGGGGCCGACCCGCTTCGGTCCCTTTTCGCGCGCGATCGCTGCGGATTCGACGATGACGCGGGTCGAGGGGCCGCCGGAGCCCATAACGATGCCGGTGCGGTCGTTCGAGACGTCTCCGGCCTCCAGCCCCGCATCGCGGATGGCCTGGTCCATGGCGACGTGGTTCCAGGCGGTGCCGCCGCCGTGGAAGCGCATGGCACGCCGGTCGACCAGCGACTCGGCATCGAGGTTCGGAGCCCCCGAGACCTGGCTGCGGAATCCGTACTCCGCATAGGAGGCGTCGCGGGCGATGCCGGAGCGCGCCTCGCGCAGGGAGGCCAGCACCTCCTGGGTATTGTTGCCGATGGATGAGACGATGCCCATCCCGGTGATCACGACGCGCCGCATGATGGCCTGGCTTCTCCGCCGCGGCGCTTCGAACCGCGCCGCGAGACGTCACCTAGGATGATGCGCGCCCAATCTCAACAGCAGGACACCCATACGGCCCAGCTGTTCAGGACTGGAACAGGGCGACGCGCAGATCCTTCGCCTCGTAGATACGCCGCCCGTCGGCTTCGAGCCAGCCATCGGCGATGCCGAGGACGAGCTTGCCGGTGCGCATCCGGCGGATGTCGATGCCGTAGACGACCTTCTTCACGGTCGGCAGCACCTGCTCGGAAAACTTGACCTCGCCGACGCCGAGCGCCCGGCCGCGTCCGGGGGCGCCGGACCATCCGAGGAAGAACCCGACGAGCTGCCAGAGGGCATCGAGGCCGAGGCAGCCCGGCATCACCGGGTCACCCTTAAAGTGGCAGGGGAAGAACCAGAGGTCCGGCCGGATGTCGAACTCGGCGAGCACGTGGCCCTTTTCGTAGGCGCCGCCCTCGGTGCCGATCGAGGTGATGCGGTCGAACATCAGCATCGGCGGCAGCGGCAGCTGCGCGTTGCCGGCCCCGAACAGCTCGCCGCGCCCGCAGGCCAGCAACTCCTCGTAGGAATAGCGCGAGGCGCGCGCCGGCGCGCCCGTGCCCTCGGCGGAGGCGTTATCGTGATCCGATGGGGTGGTCGCGTCAGGCGGCATCGGCTGAATGTCGTGTCCTGGTTTCAGGGGTCGTCGTCCCGTCCGGCGCGTCCGGTGGTAGGCCGGTCGCGATGACGGCGGAGCGGGGAAGTCGGCGTCTCGTTAACACAGGGCCGAGGCGCCTCAAAGCCGCGTGCAGCTTGGAAGGAGGGTCGCCGCGACCGCATCGCGCGGTACCCTATCGCCACCTCACGAACAGGGCGACGGCCAGGATCGCAAGCAGGGCGACGAACCAAGTCGTCCCGGAACTCAGCGCGTAGAGCAGCGCGGCTGCGAAGCCGATCATGATGATCGCCATCGTGGCGAGGGCGACAGGATTCATGGGTGTCGGCTTACGCGCGCTACAACTCGGCCCTCATGAAATGACAGGCGAATCGGAGCAGTTCCAGACTTTACCGAGGGCATGCCGCCGATCCTGCGCCATGACCGTGCCCGGCGCGTTCTCCGCCGTTGCGAACGGCCCGGATTTCTCGGTGGTGTCGGAACTCTCGTCGGCCGCCGGGTCATAGCCCCTCGGGGGTCAGGGCAGCGTCTTCCCAAGCCGTTCCGTTCCAGAGCCGTACGGTCACCGTCGCGGCGCCGTTCTCGACGACGATGCGGTTATAGGCGTTCGGCTCCATGCCGCGCAGGCGCGTCGAGGTGGCGGAGCCGGCTTGGACGGCGAGCAGGCGGTGTCCGGACGCAGCATCGCAGGCATCGGTGCGCACATCGCTGCCTTCGACGAAGCGCGAATAGTGGCGGTGGAGATGTCCGGCGAGCGTCAGGCCGACCCGTTGCCGTTGGAACGCGGCCAGCGCCGTGTCGGCCCGTCCGACGCGCCGGGCCTTGGCGTTCCAGGGCGGCGCGATGAAGGGGTGATGGCCGACGACGATGCGGAAGACGTTGTCCGGAAAGGCCGCGAGCCGCGCTTCCGCCCGTGCGATCTGGTCGTGACTCAGCCGGCCCTGCGACCAGTCCGCATCCCATGCCCAGCTGCGTACGGTGTTCAGGCAGACGACGCCGATCTCGTCGTCGACGAAGGTCGGTTCGGTTCGCGCGTCGATGAAGCGCCGGTAGCGCCGGAACGGCCGGAAGAATCGGGTCGGCAGCGCGAAATAGGCGATGTCGTGGTTGCCTGGCACGCCGATCCAGGGCGAGACGAGCCGGTCGAGGAAGGCGCGCGCCTGCACGTATTCGGCCCGCCGCGAGCGCATGGTGAAGTCGCCGGACGCGATGATCAGGTCCGGCCGGTCCGCGTTCAGTTCCGCGACCAGCCCGTCGACCACTTCGGGGTTCGTGCAGCCGAAATGCAGGTCCGAAATATGCGCGATGCGTTTCAAAAGGCGGTCCGGAGGCGGGATGGAGAGGGCTCAGCCGCGCGGCTGCTGGCGCCCGGCGATGCGGGTCTGGAGCCAGTCGCGTATCAGCTCTCGCTCGTAGGTGAATGCGCTGCCGCCGAGGCTGCGGGCATAGCGCGAGAGGAAGTTGATGTCGCTCACCGTCTCGTCCGCCGAGAGCACGGTGCGCCCGCGCTCCTTGAGGACGTAGCGCAGGCGGAACCGCGGCGGCCCGACATCCGATACGATGCGCAGGCCGTCGGGACCGGCCAGGCCGGGACGTTGGTAGCCCGCGAGGTCGATGTCGAGCACGGTGATGGCGAGGCTCTCGCCCGGCCGGAGCACGCGGTCGCCGAGTTCCGTGAACAACCGCCGGATCTCGGCCAGGGTGACACGCAGGGTGAGGCCGGATCCGAAACGGCTCTCGGCATCGGTGTAGCGCTCGGGATCGACGAACGTGACGCTGACCTGGGCCGTCGCCGGCAGGGGCGCCAGCAGCAGGCCGGCAAGGACGACGGCGCGGGACGCCCTCATGCGCAGTCTCGGGTCATTGCTGCGCGCGGTTGATGATCGCCTGGAGGGCGCGGGCGACCGGCTCGGTGACGGTACGGCGGTACTTGCGATGGACGAGCTGTCCGTTGTGGTAGACGTCGTGCTCCACGTAGAGGCGATCGCCGTCCCACCGGACGATGTTGTCGGATTCGCTCGTCTCCTCGACGCCCAGGTCCGAGCGCAGGGTCGGCGCGCCGGCTGTGGTCTGCATGGGGTGCCTCAACTCTCAGATCTCTGCCCCGTCCTTCTTACGAAGTCGGGAGGCCGTGCACCAGAGCGTGGGCGATGCGAATGCGTTCGCGCTTCGGCCCGGAAAGGGGCCTCCGGTTTTCGGGAAAGCCGATGCGGCACAACAATTTGGAGCCTCGTCATCGATGCAATATCCAGGGCGACGCCCTAGCGGACCGTCACCTGGTCCTTGATGCGCTGGTAGATCGCGCGGCTGAGCACGCGCTTCGACAGCAACTGGTCCGTCGATGCGTAGGGGCGATGCTGGATGATCGCGCGACCGATGGCGCCGCCGCCCTTCAGGCCGTTGAGCTCGGCGAGCGAGCCGGTGTTGAGGTCGGCGAGATCCACCGCGGGCGGGTCTGCCGCTTCGGCTGCAGCGATCTCAGCCTCGCCGGCTTCCGGCCGGTCGGCGGCCGGCATCGGTGATGCAGGAGCCTGTGGCGGCGGCCGAACCGGAGGGGGATTGGGCGCGAAGGCCGAGGACGGCGTTTCAGGGGACGCGACGACGGCCGGGTCTGGCGTCCGCATTGCCGGACTCGGTGCGGGTTGGGCACTTGGCGCGGGTAGAGCACTTGGCGCGGGTTGCGGGCTCGGCGCCGGCTCCGGCGGGGACGCCGGTTGCGGCGCGGGGGCAGGCGGCCGGGCCGAAGGCGGATCGGCCCTGCGCACGGATGTATTCCTGGCAGAGGGGCGCGGGGCGACGGCCGATGCCTCCGGCGGGCTGTTGTCGAGGATCCAGTAGTGCTGGACGAGCCCAGTCAGGACAGCTGCGGCGATGACCACCAGGAAGACGCGCAGGAGCGCCGGTCCGTTGAGCATGCGAGGGCCCTTCCCCCAGAGGTTCCGGGGCGTCCCTCGTATCCGGCCGCACCTTCCGCCGTTCCCTGACGCTCAAGCATGGCAAACATATGTTGATTCGAAGGGCTTAACCCACGTTCCGTGAGTGCTGCGGTATCCACGGGGTCGGCCTGAGATGAGGCCGGAATGCAACAGGAGCTCGCATGTGCAGCCGAGGCCTCGAAATAGCCAAGCTTATGAAGGAACGAGAAACGGCCAAGCTCGTTTCGTGGAAGCTGAGCCATTGGTCCGGACATTTTTCGCCATGCCGTTCCCGTCCCGTCTGAGGGTCCTTCGCGCCGTCGCCGGGCTCGCGCTCGTCTTCGGGGTCGCGGCGTGTTCGTCGCTACCCCGGACACCCTACACGGCGCAGCAGGCCTCGCTCGCCACGTTGCCCGGTATGGGGCCGGTGCGGGCCTACGCCGATGCCACGGCCTCCGAGATCGCGACGATCGCGGAGCGGCCTGAGGGGCGCCGCAACGGTTTCAATTATCTCGCGCTCTCGGGCGGCGGCGGCGACGGGGCCTATGGCGCGGGCGTGCTGAACGGCTGGAGCGCGTCCGGTAAGCGGCCGGACTTCGCCATCGTTTCCGGCGTCTCGACCGGCGCGCTGATCGCGCCCTTCGCGTTCCTCGGCTCGGGCTATGACGGCTACCTCACGGACTTCTACACGAGCGGCATCGCCGAATCCCTGGTCCAGGCGCCGAGCATCACCAACGTGCTGTTCGGCTCCGGCCTGTTCGGCGACGGCAAGCTGCGGGAGATCATCGGGCGCTACGTCACGCCGGACCTTCTCGCGGCCGTCGCCGCCGAGCACGCCAAGGGCCGCCGCCTCTACGTCGTGACGACGAATCTCGATCAGCAGCGCGCCGTGATCTGGAATATGGGCGCCATCGCCGCCAGCGGCGCGCCGAACGCCGCCGACCTGTTCCGCGACGTGCTGACCGCCTCGGCGAGCGTCCCGGCCGTGTTCCCGCCGCAGCTCGTGGACGTCCAGGCCGAGGGCCGCACCTTCCAGGAGATGCATGTCGACGGCTCAGTGGTGATCCCGGTCTTCACCCTGCCGCAGGGGTTCCTGCCGCGCACACGCGCCGGACGCGGCCAGGCGGACATCTACGTGGTGATCAACGGGCGGCTCGAGCCGGAATTCGACGTCACCCAGAACAACACGCTCGCCATCACCGGACGCTCGTTCACGACCGCAAGCCGTGCCCGCACCCGGGCGACGCTGTCGGCGACCGAGACGGTGAGCCGCAGAAGCGGCATCGGCTTCAACCTGACCTATATCGACGAGACCGGGCCGACCGCTACGGCGGGGCGCGGCTTCGACACCGCCTACATGCGCAACCTCTACGATGCCGGCTACGAGAAGGGGAAAACCGGCCGCTTCTGGCAGCACTCCGTCCCCGGCGCGCCGTCCACGGTTCTCGAAGCCTCCGTCGTCCACTGACGGACACGAAGAAAACCGCTTCCGCGTGGGCGGAAGCGGCAGGATCTTTTCGTCAGCGGCGGGCGTGAACGCCGAAGAACTACTTGCCCAGGATCTTGGTAACTAGGCGGCCGAGCGGCGTGCTCGAACTGGCGTTGCGGTCGTCGCGTACGACCTGGCGGTTCTCGTTGCCGAGGATCTTGGTGACGATGCGTCCGATGAGGCTCATGGCTGTACTCCGTAGAAATCCGTGACGCCGCGAACGGTGCAGCTTTCACGTCTTCAACGGAGAAGCCGCTCGACCTGTTCCGGCGGCGCAGGCCGATCGGCTTCCGGCCGGCCGCGCAGGATGTTGACGCCGACGATGACGGCATAGGCCGCGAACATCGCGAACAGCGTCCAGGCGAAGCCCTGCGGCACGACGAGGTCCATGCCGGCCCCGATCATCGGCGGCCCGATCATGAGGCCGGCGCTGTAGAGCACGACGAAGGCCGCGTTGGCGCCGGCGAGATCCGGTCCGCGCACGCTCGCCCCGAGATGGGCGAGGCCTACGGTATAGAGCGTGCCGGCGACGCCGCCCCAGAGGAAGAGCAGCCCGACCAGCACCGGCAGCGATGCGCTCGCCGCCGGGATCAGCGCCGCACCGAGCGCGCCGACGATGCTCGCCGCAAGCAGCACAAGCCCACGATCGGTCCGGTCGGCGAGCCAGCCCACGGGGATCGCAAAGAGAACGTTGCCGAGCGCCACCGCGCTGACGAGGCCGGCGGCGGTCTGCGCATCGAACCCGACCTTGAGCCCGTAGAGCGGCAGGATCGCGAAGCCCCCGGTCTCGACGGCGCCGTAGATGAAGGCGGCCAGCGTCGCCGCCGGTGCGAGCCGGAGATAGGCGAGGAAGCGCACGCTTCCGCCCTCACGCGAGATCGTCGGCGAGACGCCACGCGCCAGCACGATCGGCAGGGCCGCCACGACGAACAGGGCGGCGCCGGCGAGATACGGCGCGAACCCTTCCGTCCCGAGCAGCACCAGCAGCCCCGGTCCGATGGCGAAGCCGAGCGCCAGCACGGTGGCGTAGATGCCCATCACCAGCCCACGGCGCGCCGGGGCAGCCGCCTGGGTGATCCAGAACTCGGACAGTACGAACAGCGCTCCGAGCGTCGCCGAGAAGAAGAAGCGGAGCGGAAACCACCAGGCGAGGTCGTAGAAGACCTTGAAGCCGACGAGCAGCGCCGCCCCGAGCCCGATCGAGAACAGCAGGAGCGGCAACACGCCGACCCGCGCGGCGAGCCGCGGCACGAACGGCACCGTGAGGATGCTGGCAAATCCGCCCACCGCCGTGTTGAGGCCGATCATCGCGCCGGAGGCGCCCATCCGCTCCATCTCGAGCGAGAGCAGCGGGATCGACAGGCTGAGGCCGATCCCGACCACGGCGACACATGTGATCGCGGCGGCGATCGCGGTGAAGCGGTCGCGGTCGGATGGCGGGGAAGGGGCGAGCATCGACATGTCGGGGGTTTTCGGACGGGCGCGGCGTGTGCTGGCGCCGACGGCAGGGCCGTCACATCGGCGCGATGGCGCCGGGTGTCGAGGGCGCTATCGCACCTTGCAACCCCCTTTGCCTGGACGCGGGGCCTGCCCGTCAGGCCGCGTGCCGGTCCGCCTCCGCGCCGAAATGGCCGATGTAGCGGGCGGCGATGGCCGCCACCGGCAGCACCACGAAGACGTCGATGGTGCCGAACTGGCGGTCGATCACCGCGCCGTCGCCGAAGGTCGCGCCGATGCGCAGGTAGCCCTTCATCAAGGGCGGCAGGCTCTGGAGCGCCACCTTCGGGTTCACCGCCTCGGGTGCGAGCCTGTCCATCGCGACGAAGCGATCGGAGACGGCCCGCGCCCGCCACGCTTCGGGGGCGCGGGCATGGTGGTGGAGGAAGCTGAGTTGGAGGGCGAGCCGGTCCGGATCGGTGCCTTCGAGGCTGGCGCAGCCGAGCATCGCGTCGATGCGGTGGTGCAGCACGTAGGCCCAGATGCCGTGCCAGAGCAGCTCGACCGTCCGCTTGGTGCGGTAGGGCTTGAGCACGCAGGAGCGGCCGAGTTCGAGAAAGCGCTTACCCGGGTGACGGTCGAGCAGGGGCCCGATGTCGAACTCGCCCGCGCTGTAGAAGCCGGCGCCGCCCTCGGCCCGGTCTCCGCGCAGCAGCCGGTAGGTGCCGACCACCTTCGGCCGCGGCTTGCGGAAGGGTTTGGCCTTCACCGCCGCGTGGTCGATTACGAGGAGGTGGTCGCAGATCGGATCGTAGGCGTCGATGTCGCGCCGCTTCAGCATCGCGAGCCCCGAGGGGATCGCCGACATCTCCTCGTAGAACACCTTGTAGCGCAGGCGTTGCGCCCGTCGGATCTCGGACTTCTTCGTCGCGAGCCGCACTTCGAGGCTGCCGATGCGGCCGAGGCTCGGGCCGAAGTCCGGTGCCGGTTTCGGCATCCGCGATTTCAGCAGGATCGGCGCGCCGCCCGGCAGCGCGAGGCCAGGAATGCCGCCCTCGAAGGTTTGCTTGAAGCGGGCGAGGGGCGCCTGGACGTGCGTCTCCCAGCCGGTCTTCCACGCCGCGGACGCGTCACGCCCGGAAAAGTTCGGCACCATCGTTGAGCCTGCCCCGCGAGGCCGATCCGGCCTTGACCGGCGCACATCATCACGAAGGGCGCACGCTTTTATGACATCGGAAGGCGTGGCGGGACAGGGGTTTAAGGGTCAGACACCGTTGCTTGTGTGGGTTCGGCCCAGGCCGTCACATTCGTAGCCGTCGAACGAAACCGGCTAAGGATGCCAGGGGGTTAGGGGCAGCCTGGTCGCTGCGAAAACCCTCTCCCGCAGAGGAGAGAGGGTTTTTCTTCGCCTCACACGAACTGGCTCACACTCGGGATCGCGCCGATGATGCGGCCCATGGTGTCCTCGCCGGCCTTTTCGCGGCCATAGGCGAAGAGCTCCTGGCCGAGCGGCTGCATCTGGCCCATCGAGACGCCGGACGACATCAGCTTCTGGCCCAGCGCCATGACGCCGCCGCCCATGCCGCCGAGCATGCCGAGCAACCCGCCGCCGCCCTCTTCGGCATTCGATTCGGCGATGGCCGCATCGGCGCCCGGCAGCTTGGCCAGAAGCTGCGCCACGTCCTCGGGCGGACCCTCCTTCTGCAGGAAGGCGAGGATGTGCCCGATCGCGGCCTTGGCGGTCTCGGCATCGACGCCCGTGCGGGTGGTGATGCGGGCAATCAGCTCGTCCATGGGGTGTCCTCTCCTCGTTTCGGCCCGTCCTTCCGACGGGCGAACGCTGAAATCAAGGCCACGGCGATCCGGCCTCGCCGCCGAGCCTGGAAAACGGCCGCGCTCCCGGAGTAGAGTGAGGTCCTATCGAGAAGGAATGCACGGCATGGCGGGCGACGGCACGATCCTGGTCGGCAAGAGCACGGGCAAGACCCCAAAGCCGGAGGTGCTGGCGCTCAAGCTCGCCAACCGGCACGGCCTCGTCGCAGGCGCCACCGGCACCGGCAAGACGGTGACGCTGCAGGTGTTGGCCGAGGGGTTCTCCAATGCCGGCGTCCCGGTCTTCGCCGCCGACATCAAGGGCGATCTCTCTGGGCTCGCCGCGGCCGGCGAGGCGAAACCGCACTTCGTCAAACGCGCCGAGGAACTCGGCATCACCTACGAGCCCGACCGCTTCCCCGTCACCTTCTGGGACCTGTTCGGCGACCAGGGCCACCCGATCCGCTGCACCGTCACCGAGATGGGGCCTCTGCTGCTCGGACGGCTGCTCGAACTCAACGACACCCAGGAGGGCGTGCTCAACATCGCCTTCCGAGTCGCCGACGAGAATCAGTGGCCGGTGATCGACCTGAAGGACCTGCGCTCGCTGCTGACCTTCCTCTCCGAGAACTCCAAGGAACTCGGCGCCAAGTACGGCAACGTCTCCGCCGCCTCGATCGGCGCGATCCAGCGGGCGCTGCTCGTGCTGGAGAACCAGGGCGCCGACAAGTTTCTCGGCGAGCCGGCGCTCGATCTGCACGACTTCATGCGCACCGACCGCGACGGGCGCGGCGTGATCAACATCCTCGCCGCCGACAAGCTGATGCAGCGTCCGCGCCTCTACGCCTCGTTCCTGCTCTGGATGCTCTCCGAGCTGTTCGAGCAGCTTCCCGAGGTCGGCGACCTCGACAAACCGAAGCTCGTATTCTTCTTCGACGAGGCGCACCTGCTGTTTTCCGACGCCCCGAAGCCGCTGCTCGACGCCGTGGAGCAGGTGGTGCGCCTGATCCGCTCGAAGGGTGTCGGCGTCTACTTCGTCACCCAGAACCCCCTCGACGTGCCGGAGACCGTGCTCGGCCAGCTCGGCAACCGGGTGCAGCATGCGCTGCGCGCCTTCACTCCGCGCGACCAGCGCGCCGTGCGCGCCGCCGCCGAGACGTTTCGGCAGAACCCGGATTTCGACGTCTCGAAGGCCATCACCGAGCTTGCCGTCGGCGAGGCCCTGGTCTCGTTCCTCGAGGCCAAGGGCACGCCCTCGATGGTCGAGCGGGCGCTGATCGCGCCGCCCCAAGCCCGCGTCGGGCCGCTGACGCCGACGGAGCGCGCCGACCTGATCGCCAAGAGCACGATCCGCGGCAAGTACGACGAGGCGATCGACCGCGAGAGCGCCTACGAGATGCTGGCCGCCCGCAAGAACCTCGACGGCGAGACGGCCGAGGCCGCGCATCAGTCCGAGGGCGGACTGGGCGGGCTGCTCTCCAGCCTCGGCGGCCTGTTCGGCGGCGGTTCCTCCGCGAAGGAAACTCCGAAGGGGAGGGGACGTGCCAAGCCGTCTCTCACCGAGCAGGTGATCGGCAACGCCGCCCGCTCGATGGCGCGCACTGTCGGCACCCAGGTCGGCAATGCGATTCTTCGGAATGTGCTGGGCGGCCTGACCAAGCGGTAGGCCGTCTCCAGACGCCGTGACGCGCGGTGTCGAACCCGGGACCGGCCCGCGTCGTCCGGGAAGCCGGGCGCTACGAATTCGGGCGCCGGCGCAAGGCGTTGAAGCGACGCCGATCCGAGATTTCGCAGAATGGCTTAAAGCTTCATTATCTCTGCTCGGAAGAAGCCGGGTGCCCGCACGCCGTGTGGCATCTGAAATAGTGATTCTTTACCGAGACCCGATACTCACCGGAGCGGACAAGACCGCTTTCGGGACCGCATCCCATGTTCACCAAGGACCAGTCGGGCAGCGTCGCGCTGCTGTTCGCGCTGATGCTGCCCGCGCTGATGGTCGGCGTCGGTGGCGGCATCGAGGTGTCGCGTGCGGTCGACTACAAGCAGCGGCTGACCTCGGCCGCCGACCTCGCTTGCCGCCAGGCGGAGGTTTATGTCGAGAGCTTGCCCGGCCCCGTCATGCCGCTGGATTATTCCATGAAAGTACGGGACTACGGGACCATGAACCTAGTCGAGCGTGCGCTGACCGACACGGCACAGATTGCGGCGACGCCGACCGTGTCGAAGACGGCCCTCGGAACGCCCCTGCTCAATCTCCGTCCCGGTAACATCCATGTCGTCGCGACCGGTACGGTCGATCTCGTGTTCAAGAATTTCCTCAGTAAGAACAGCTTAACGTTCACGGTGACACGTGACTGCACTGTGACGGCGAACGCATCACCTGGCCCGCCGACCCTGCTCATGTCCGAGTCATTCGAAGATTACGCCGTTAAGAACGGCTGGGCGCTGTACGGAACGCTCGGAAAAGCGAACTGCGTGGGTTCTGCGTGCCCAGGTAAATTTGGTACTACAAATGCTGGCGTCGAAATCGACCAATTGTCGGCTATTGAAACGGGCGACGGCGTGCAATACGGTCAGCAGTTTGCTGAGCTAGACAGTGATTGCACTGCAGATCAGCGGATCGGCGCAGTCACCGATCCTCAAAAAGCCGCCTGTAGTGCAAATGGGCAAACAACTAACTCGTCAATCAATATGCCTTTTAACGATCTTAAAGTGGGCGTTTACGAAGTTCGGTATGTATATAATGCACGTAAAAATATTCCAGGTGTTTACGAATATAATGATAGCGTTATTTGTTCAAGTGTTCCGGGTACAGATGGATTAACTCGAAATTCCGATGTAGCGAAGAACGCTGCAGGGGTGAGTACCACCTCTCTGGATTATCAAACTCGCCGAATCGAGCTGTGGGTCGAGCCAGAAAGTAGCGGCTACTTGTCCGACAGCCAGAGCTTAACGGCTACATCGAATGCGTCTTACATGCAGAAATACATGGTTGATGTATGCGTCTGGTCTAAAGTATGGACCGAGCGGTCTTATCGATTTACTGTCACAAAGCAGCAAAATTATAGAGTTTCCTGGCGGGCGGCCGGACGTGATGATAGTTACGGTGGTTTAATTGACTATATCCGGATATGCAGAAACGCCTGCCCATGATTTTGCAAAATCTTGCTGCTCAGGAGTATCGGTGATGCTGGTTCCTTCGGAGTGTCATTTGCAAAAAGACACCCTTTTTCAGAGTGGTGCTAATCATAAGAGCAGTAAAAAACTAGCGCATATTAAAAAAAATATACAAATCAATATTCGAACTGTCCGGCATGACGAACGGGGTGCGTCTGCTGTCGAATTTGCGCTAGTCTTGTTTCCTTTCCTGATCCTTTGCCTCGGTGTACTACAGTTTGTCTTCCTGAACTATACCCAGCAAACGCTTAGCGACGCATTGTATAGCAGCGCCTCGAACCCTGAAAGCGAGCTGATCTCAGGGGATAGGTCGGGATACAGAGCTCGAGTGTGCGCCAAAATGCCATTCCAGACGGACTGCCTCAATTTGCTGACGGGCATCAAAATCGAGATGATGCGGCTGGACGCCCTGCCGACGGCAACCACGGCAATCACCGGGTCCGACTTCCTTCCCGGTGCGAGCGGCGACGTCTTGGTCTTGCGGGCGACGATGCCGGCGCCGCAGGTCGTCGCGTTCATCCCGCAACTGACGGCGAAGGATTCGGTGATATTCCGTCGCCCTTAGAGCGCTTTCCGACCGAGTGGATACCGGTCGGTCGAAAGAAAGCGCGTCATAACAACAGCCTAGAGCCGCCGGCCTGATGCAATCAGGTCGGATACGGCTCTAGCCGCCGGTAGGATCGCTGTGCGGTCGGGCGCAACTCCGCGCCGTCGGGCGAGCCACGCGCTACGGCACCAGTTCGGTGTCGCGAAAGACATTAAAAGCTCCGGTCCTGTCGAGACGGGGTCGAAGACAGTGCCACGAACTGCTAGGACTTCAGCGCATGCGTTTGCACTTTCGACGCTTCCGCACCGAGCAGTCGGGCCTTGCGTCCATCGAATTCGCCCTGCTGAGTACCGTGCTGCTGCTGCTATTCGCCGGCGGCTTCGATCTCGTCTTCATGGTGAGCGCCAAGCGCGACGCCGATCGGGCCTCGACGCTGATCGCACACGCGATGGCGACCTGCCCGAATTCGAGTTGCATGTCGGCGCTGATCAACAGCTACTCACCGCGCCAAGCGAACGCGCTGGTGCGCTACCCGAACGCGGCGATTAAGTTGTACATGATCCAGAACCAGAGCGGCACGATCAAGCCCTGCTCTGGAACCGACACGACGTTGACCGACACCAAAATCATCGCTTCGGCAAAGAACATCCTGCGGGACGACGACGTCGGGTCGGCAGTGATGCTGACGACCACCTACACATCGATCTTGCCGAAGGCGCTCATGAGCTACATCAGCGCGACTGGCGCGACCTATACTGGCCGCACCGTCGACGTGATGAGCAATATCGGCGCCGTGTGCTGACGGGACCAGGTCGGCCTTTCAGCCGTGCCCGCGCAGCCGTCACCTTCTGTCGCGGATAGGGCCGGCGCGTCGCGCCGCTTCATTGACATCCGCCGGGTTCCCCCCTATTCGCCCATCACGGCGCGCGGCTTCCTCGACGAAGTCCGCGCGTTTCGCGTTCGCGGCCCTTGGGCTGCGGATGACCTCAACAAGAAGACGGCCCAGGCGCTTCGCGGCGCGGGAGGCCGGCAGAGAACACGAGAGCCAACGATGTTCGCAGTCATCAAGACGGGCGGCAAGCAGTATCGCGTTGCCGCCAACGACGTCATCACCGTCGCCACGATCGAGGGCGAGGCCGGATCGGCCATCAACTTCGGCGAGGTCCTGCTGTTCACGGACGGCGATGCCATCCAGGTCGGCGCCCCGCTGCTCGAGGGCGTCACCGTCTCCGGCGAGATCGTCGATCACGGCCGTGCCAAGAAGGTCATCGCCTTCAAGAAGCGCCGCCGGCAGAACTCGCGCCGCAAGCGGGGCCACCGCCAGCACTTCACCACCGTGCGGATCACCGAGATCGGCTTCGGCGGCAAGTCCACGAAGGCCGAGCCGCGCAAGGCCAAGGCGTCTTCCTCCGAGGGCGATGCTCCGGCGGTCGTCTCGCCCGCCAGCGCCTGATCGCCCTTTCGCAGACCCCTTTAGAGATCCTGGAGTAGCCCTATGGCTCACAAAAAAGCAGGCGGCTCGTCCCGCAACGGCCGCGACTCGGCCGGCCAGCGCCTCGGCGTGAAGAAGTTCGGCTCGGAAGCCGTGATTCCGGGCAACATCATCGTGCGCCAGCGCGGCACCAAGTGGCATCCCGGCGTCAACGTCGGCATGGGCAAGGACCACACGCTGTTCGCCCTGATCGAAGGCCGCGTCGAGTTCCAGACGAAGCGCGGTCGCGCCTTCGTCGCGGTGGTACCGGTACAGGTCGCCGCAGAGTAACGGCGGACGCCTCGTAACGCGTCCCGCCGGTGTCCCACACCGAACCGGCGGACCGGCGCACGACGCGAGACGCGGACAGCGCAGATCGGAACGCCGGGGAGGATGGGATCCATCCTCCCCTTCGTCATTCCAGGGAGCGGCTTCCGCACGGAGGCGCCCGAGGAGCGGACGCGATGTTCCCCGATCTGACCCGAGACGACGTCTTTCGCATCGAGACCCGGCGGCTCTGGCTGCGCTGGCCGCGGGCCCGCGACGCGGCGGCGATCGTACGGCTCGCCGGCGAGCAGGCGGTCGCCGAGATGACGGCGCGGATCCCGCATCCGATCGAGCCGCTCGGAACCGACTCCTTCGTCATTGAGGCCCGGCGCGCAAACGCGGAGGGCGAGTCGCTGACGATGGCGCTGGCCCTGCGCTCCGCACCGACCGCGCTGATCGGCATCGTCTCGATCCACGCCGATCCGGACGCGTCCGGTCCGCATCTCGGCTACTGGCTCGGCGTTCCGCATTGGGGCGCGGGCCTGATGAGCGAGGCGGCGGAGACGCTGGTGAACGCCTATTTCGCCTATGCGGGCGGGACCGAACTGACCTCGGCGGCGATCACGTCCAACGCGGCCTCGCGGCGGGTGCTGGAGAAATGCGGCTTCGTGCGGCAGGGTTCGGCCCGGCAGTCGTTCCCCGCACGCGGCGGCGAACGCGACGTCGACCTGTTCCGGCTGACACGCGCCGGATGGTCGGCCACACGGAGCGACGGGTGATCGGATGAGGCGGCTCGGCATCATCGGGGTAGGGATTGCGGCCATCGCCCTGGTGGCGGCTGCAGCGTTCGCGCTTCGCCCGCATCGGGACGTGCCGGCTCCCGATGCCGCCAAGCCTGAGGCTGCCCTATCGGATGCCGCGAAGCCGGGGGCGGCCGCCAGGAAGGGCGCGGTGCCGACGCTTTATTGCGAGTTCACGAATTTCGCGGACCGGACGCCGCTGGTGGGCTTTTATTTCACGATCGAGGAGGGTGGCCCGAAGCCCGTCTACGCGCAGATCTTCCAGCGCGAGCAGGACGGAACGCAGGACGATTTCGGCGGGGCCACCGCGCCGCGCCCGGAATGGTCCTATGACGGTAGCGAGAGCCCGGCCGTCATCCATTCGCCCGACGACGCCCTGCAGATCAACGTCTACGATTACGACCCGTCGAAGCCCGGCACGAACTGGTTCGAGGCCGGCCTCCGCAGCGTCCGGTACCGCAACCTCGGCGGCAAGTGCCGCCACAGCACAGCATAATGTGAGTGGCCCTCGATGCTCACGCCTCGAGGGCCGTCCGCCGCATGAGCGGCCACGCGCAGTCGCGCTTGCCAATGGCCAGCGACTGGAAAGATCGGGCCGGATGGCCATTGGTATGAAACGAGAACAGCCGTGAAATTCCTCGACGAAGCCAAGGTCTATGTCCGCTCCGGAGACGGCGGGCGCGGCTGCGTCGCGTTCCGGCGCGAGAAGTTCATCGAGTTCGGCGGCCCGAACGGCGGCGACGGCGGGCGCGGCGGCGACGTCTTCGTCGAATGCGTCCAGGGCCTCAACACCCTGATCGACTACCGCTACCAGCAGCACTTCAAGGCCAAGAAGGGCGAGCACGGCATGGGCTCGAACTGCCACGGGGCCAAGGGCGCGGACACGGTGCTCAAGGTCCCCGAGGGTACGCAGATCATCGCCGAGGACGGCGAGACCTTGATCGCGGACCTCACGCAGGTCGGCCAGCGTGTGCGGCTCGCCAAAGGTGGCAACGGCGGCTTCGGCAACGCCTACTTCACCACTTCCACCAACCGCGCGCCGAAGCACGCCAATCCGGGCCTCGAAGGCACGGAGATGTGGATCTGGCTGCGCCTCAAGCTCATCGCCGATGCGGGCCTCGTCGGCCTGCCCAACGCCGGCAAGTCGACCTTCCTGGCCAGCGTCACCGCCGCCAAGCCCAAGATCGCCGACTACCCGTTCACGACCCTGCATCCGGGCCTCGGCGTCGTCCGCTCGGACGAGCGCGAGTTCGTGCTCGCCGACATTCCCGGCCTGATCGAGGGCGCGCACGAGGGCGTCGGCCTCGGCGACAAGTTCCTGGCCCATGTCGAGCGCTGCCGCGTGCTGCTGCACCTTGTCGAGGGCACCTCCGAGCATGCCGGCAAGGCCTACAAGATGGTGCGCGGCGAGATCGAGGCCTACGGCCACGGCTTGGCCGACAAGCCGGAACTCGTCGCGCTCTCCAAATGCGACGCCCTCGATCCGGAGACGCTGAAGGAGCAGAAAGCCCGGCTGAAGCGGGCCTGCAAGAGCACGCCGCTGGTGCTATCCTCCGTGTCCGGGCAGGGCGTCCAGGATGCTCTGCGGGCGATCCAGGCCACGATCGGCACGCACGAGGCCCAGCTGGCAGAGGCCTCGCCGGCACCGCCCTGGGAGCCGTGATGGACGGGTTTCAGTCGTCCTTGGTCTGCAGGTAGGTCCGGCTAGCCTCCGTCTTGAAACTGGCAGCCGCGAGGTCGATCCGGTCGCCCGGTTCGTCGGCCGCATCGTAGGCTTGGCTCGCCGTCGCCTCGATCACCTCCCGAAGCGTCTCGAAATCGGCGAGCGGTTCGAGCCGGCTCTCGCCGAATTCCGAGCGCATCACGGAGAGCGGCAGGTTCACCGTGACCATCCGGTCTCCTGCGGCCATGGTGAAGCGGATCGCGGTGCCGTCGTCCAACAGAATATGCGAGCCGCCGTCGAGATGTCGCTGCAGCGGCATGGTCACGTCCTGATGAGGTCGGCCCCCGAGCAATTCGGCGGCGTCCATCGAAAATAGTCGCGCTGTTCTCGACAACAATCGGCCGCGACACCGACGCCGCCGATCGCTGCGTCATTTCGATGCGACGACCATGCGTCGCAATCGGGGAACGCCGGCTCTCGCGAAAGCTTCCCTCGCCGCGTCGGCTGCCGTCGCAGCCGACTTTTGGAGCGTTGTTCGATGCGGATTTCCTACCTGTTGCCGGCTTGTCTCATGCTCGGCGCGACGACCGCGCCAGCCCTGGCCATTTCGTGCAAGGAGGACATCAGCACGATCGAGCGGCGTCTGGACAGCGCTGGTGCCGAGAAGGTCACGGGCAAGGAACCCGCAGGCGGTGCCACGTCTTCGAACTCGCCCAAGGCGCTCGACAAGGCTCCCGACGGCAAGCCCTCCGATCCCAGCACCCAGTCCACGGCCGGCGGTGTGGCGGAGGCCCGTAAGCTCCTCGACACGGCCAAGGCCCAGGACAAGGCCGGCGACGAGAAGGCCTGCCAGGACACGATCACCCAGGTGAAGGAGAAGGCCGGCGCACTGCCGTAGTGCGGACCGGAACCTTCGCTCACGCCTGAGATAGAAGTGGCGACCGGCGCTCGTCCGGTCGCGCTTCCGGCGCCGCCGCTGCTTTCAAGTCGCCGGCCGTACGATGTCCGCTAGACCCATCTTTTGGCCACCGCGGACGATTCCGCGATACTGAAATCGATCCGGTACAGCACGAGCCCGGTATGGTCCGTGACCTCCAGGCGCCACTCGTTGCCGAGCTTGGTTCTGCGGCCTTCGTCCACCATGAGTTCTCCCGCGAGGCGAATGGCCATCGTGCGGGCGGCCTCGTGATCCTCCAGTTCGGTGCCGGCGTCGTCGCGGGCGGTGTAGCCGTCGTAGATGTTGAAGTGAAAGCGAGGCATGGGGCGCAGGGTTGGGAAAAGGCGAGAGCCTGTCGCCCTCCGCCGCCGACGCCTCGGGATTGCCGGCCGGCGATGTGCATCAATCGGATCGCAACCGGGCGGTTCCTGTATTTTTCCCGACAGAACCGCTGTCGTGTCTCGAGAGCCGAACGGATGTATGACGAGCGGTCTGGGCTCACGGAGCCCTGGCGGCGTCCGTCGGCCCGTCCAGCGCCGAGAGGATTTTGTGCGCGGCCTTTACGCGGTTTGGGATCGGATAGTTCCGGTTCGCCATCATGACGAGCCCGATCCGCTTGGCCGGCACGAAGGCGAAATAGGCGCCGAAGCCATTGGTCGAGCCGGTCTTGTCGATCAGCATGCCGGGGTTGGGTGACAGTGGCGGATCGAGCCGCACGACCGGGTTGGCTTCGAGGATCACCCCAGCCGCGTTGCCCACGAGCAGCGTGTCGAGGTCGGCCGGATCGGCGTACATCTCCCAGCCGAGGCCCTGCACCATGCCTCCGAGCTTGAAATAGCCGGTTTGCGTCGTGCGGATCGCGCGTCCGAGCATGTCGTCCAGTCCAGAGGGATCGATGTTCGCTTCGACGAAGCGGAGCATGTCGCCGGCCGTCGCCTTGATGCCGTAGGCCTCGGAATCCAGCATGCCCGGCGTCACCCGGACGGGCTTGTCGTCCTTCGCATAGCCGTAGGCGTAGTCGCCCATGCGGGCCGGAGGTACCGTCACGAAGGTGCTGCTCAGCCCAAGGGCCGGGAACAGCTTGCCCTCCAGGAGTTCGCCGAAGGGCCGGCCCATGCTCGCGGCGGCGATGAAGCCGAACAGGCCGATACTGGTGTTGGCGTAGAGCCGGTGCGTGCCGGGGGCATAGCGCGGTCGCCAGCCCCGGTAGAAGGCGATCATCCCGTCATGGCTGGTCACGGCGTTGGGAAACTGCAGGGGCAGGCCGCCGGCCGTATACGTGCCGAGATCGAGCAGGCTGATACCGTCGAAGGCGCTGCCTGCGAGCGCCGGCAGATGCTTGCTGGCCGCCTCGGAGAACGACAGGGCGCCGGTCGCCTGCGCGTAGGCGGCGAGGGTCGCCGTGAAGGTCTTGCTGACCGAGCCAAGCTCGAACAGCGTCTCGCCGGTGACCGTCCCGCCGGTTTCCTTGTTGGCGACACCGAGGTTCACCACGTGGCGGCGGCCCCCCACCACGACCCCGACCGCCATGCCCGGAATGGCGTTCTCGGCCATGAGCGGACGGATGACGTCGGTGACGATGCGCCGGATCCGATCGCCGTCGGGATCGTCGGCCGAAGCCGCGTCGACGCTGCCGAGGAGGCAGGCGGCGGCGATCAGCGCACGCCGTGCTGCCAGGATAAGGGGGAGGCCGGCAGCGTTGCGCACCGCGCCTACGATGGTCCGCGGGCTCGACCGTTCTTTCGCGCGTGTCATGATGAAAGAGTAGCGGCTCATGTCGGATCGCCGCGTGCGATCCCTCACGAACGAAAAAGGCCCCGGCAGCGCTGCCGGGGCCTTTCGATGTTTGGCTGCTTCGCAGGGATCAGCGACGGTCGCCGAGCAGGGAGAGCAGGAACTGGAACATGTTGATGAAATCCAGGTACAGCGTCAGTGCGCCGTTGACGGACATCTTAGCCGCGCCTTCGACATCCGCGCCGCTGTAGAGATACATCTCCTTCAGCTTCTGCGTGTCGTAGGCGGTGAGGCCCGCGAAGATCAGCACGCCGAGCACCGAGATCGCGAACTGCAGGGCCGAAGAGGCCAGGAAGATATTCACGACCGAGGCGATGATGATGCCGATCAGGCCCATGATCAGGAACGAGCCCATGCCCGAGAGGCTGCTCTTCGTGGTGTAGCCGTAGAGGCTGATGCCCGCGAAGGTGGCCGAGGTGATGAAGAACACCCGCACGACGCTGGCGCCCGTGAACACGAGCATCAGGGTCGACATCGAGGCGCCCATTACCGCCGCGAACGCCCAGAACATCGTCCGCGCGGAGGCGGCCGACATCCGGTCCATCCGGAAGGAGAAGACGAAGATGAAGGCCAACGGCGCGAACATCAGCACCCACTTGAAGGGGCTGGTGTAGAGGAACTGGCCGAACGGCGTCAGCAGGGGCTTGGAGCCCTGGTAGCTCGCGACGGCGGCCATGTTGATGGCGAGCGCCACGAGACCGGAGATCCCGAGGCCGACGACCATGTTGTTGTAGACGCCGAGCATGAAGCTACGCAGGCCCTGGTCGACCTCGACCTGCGGCGCCGCATAGCCCTGGGGCTGGGCGCCCTGGCGGAACGGAGAGTTTTCGAATGCCATGAAAGTTTCCTTTGGAAGCCTTCTCAGCGTGGGATGGACGGCCGCACGCGATACCTGTGGCCCCTCGCAAGGGCCTCATGCTGAAATATGTTCCGTTGCACTGCCATAAACAAGAGCCCCGTCGAGCTTGCCCGCGCGAAATCCGAGCACGGTTCGGCCCAGGTTTTCATCCCGAAGAACAGCGTTAAGACTTGATTTCTCGACGGCTGACCAAGTTTTCGCGGGGGAGGCGCCCGATCTCGCAAGACCGTCCTCGACCTCTCACCGCTGCCGGTCGATCGGTTCGGTCGATGAAGGCGCTCTCCTCCCCCTTGTGGGGAGGAGGTAGGAGGTGGGGGTGGTGCAGACGGCACCGGGACGCTCGATCCTGAACCACCCCCACCCCCGACC
>NZ_VRVE01000048.1:0-31471 GCF_008040035.1 Methylobacterium sp. WL9 | reverse complement strand
CCGGCGACGCGGGCGCTCTGGGCGCTGCATCAGAGCCGGGCGGCGCGGGCCGTCGCGAACCTGCGCGCCGGGGGCCCGAAGCCCGACATGCCGCGCCACGACCCCTTCGCGCTCCGCGCCGGCTTCGTGGTCGCGGCGATCGCCGCCTTGTTCGTCGCCGGCCCGGAATGGCGCGAGCGCGTCGGCGCCGCCTTCGACTGGCGCGCGCCGCCCTCCCCCGCTCCGAGCTTTCGCGTCGACGGCTGGATCGACCCGCCGCTCTACACGCGCCTGCCGCCGCTGATCGTGACCATGTCGGGTGCCGGCCCCGGCGGGCAGGCCGAGCAGCGCCTGCGCGCGCCGGTGAATTCGACGCTGATCGTGCGCATCGCCGGCCGCGGCGAGGCGACGCTGACGCCGAACGCGGCGCTGGAACCGGTGCGCAAGGAGGGGAAGGACGAAGCCGGCGCCCGCAAGGCCCCGCCGAGCGGCGTCCCTTCGAAAACGGCGCAATCCGACCTGCGCGAGGAGCGTTTCCGGCTCGTCGGCGGGATTGCGGAACTCGGAATCCGCACCGAGGGCAGCGAGCGGCGCCGGCTCGTCATCGAGAGCATCCCCGACACGGCCCCCGAGGTCGAGCGCGTGGGCAACCTCGACATCAACGGCCGCGGCACCTTCAACCTGAGCTACCGGGCCAAGGACGATTACGGCATCGCCTCCGCCGAGGGGATCCTCGAGCCGCTGAAGGCCGGCCGCTCGCTGGTGCCGGTGCCGAAGCTGAACCTCGCGCTGCCGGCGGATGCCACCGGCGCGACCGAGACCAAGACGCTGGTCGACCTCACCGACAATCCGTGGTCGGGCGCGCGGGTGCGCCTGACGCTCGTCGTCAAGGACGAGGCCGGACAGGAGGGCCGTACGGCGCCCGCCGAGATCGTGCTGCCGGCGCGGCCCTTCATCCAGCCGCTGGCCCGCGCGCTGGCGGAGGAGCGCCGCCGCCTCGTCACCGCGCCGGACGACGACCGCAGGCGCGTGCAGATCGCCCTCGACGCGCTGATGATCGCGCCCGACCGCTTTACCCCGCAGCCTGGCATCTTCCTGGGACTGAAGACCGCCTCCGACCGGCTCCGCCTCGCGAAATCCGACGAGGACCTGACGGCGGTGGCCGACCTCCTCTGGGAGATGGCCCTCAAGATCGAGGACGGCGACCTCTCGGATGCCGAGAAGTCCCTGCGCGCGGCCCAGGACCGCCTCAAGGAGGCGATGGAGCGCGGCGCGCCGGACGAGGAGGTGAAGAAGCTCACCGACGACCTCAAGAAGGCCCTCGACCGCTTCATGAAGGAGTTCGCCGAGCGCCAGAAGCAGGACCCGAAGAACGGCCAGCAGCAGCAATCCGAGCAGCCGCAGGGCAAGCAGAAGACCGTCACGCCGGATCAGCTCCAGAAGATGATCCAGGACATGCAGGAGGCGATGAAGCGCGGCGACACGGCCGAGGCGCAGCGCCTGCTCGAACAGCTCCGCGGCATCCTGGAAAACCTGCAGAGCGCCGAGAACGGGCAGAAGCCGAACCAGCAGAAGTCGCAAATGGACAAGCAGATGCAGGAGCTCGACCAGATGTCGCGCGACCAGCAGAAGCTGCGCGACAAGACCTTCAAGGAGTCCCAGGACCAGCAGGGCAAGCCCCGCCAGGGCCAGCAGCAGAAGGGCCAGCAGGGCCAGAAGCAGCCCGGCCAGAAGGGCCAGCAGCAACAGGGCCAGAAAGGCCAGCAGGGGCAGCAGGGCCAAGGTCAGCAGGGCCAGGGCCAACAGGGACAGGGTGAGGAGCAGGGCGAGGGCGAGCCCGGCGGGCAGCAGCAGGCGCTGCGCAAGCGTCTCGAAGAGCTCCAGAACCGCATGAAGGAGCAGGGCCTTCAGGGTGAGCAGGGCCTGTCCGACGCCGAGGAGGCCATGAAGGAGGCCGAGGACGCCCTCGGCCGCGGACAGGGCGACCAGGCGGTCGACGCGCAGGGCCGCGCCCTCGACGGGCTCAAGAAGGGCTCCGAGGGCATGCAGCAGCAGATGCAGCAGCAGGCCGAAGCCGAGGGGCAGGGCCAGGGCCAGCAGGACGGCGAGAACCCCGGCCAGCAGGGTCAGGCGGGCTCGGCCGACGACGACCCGCTCGGCCGTCCGACCAAGGGACGCGACCTGTCGAACGGCAACGTGCGCGTGCCCACCGCCGACGAATCGGCGGTGCAGCGCACCCGCCGGATCATGGAGGAGCTTCGGCGCAAGCTCGGCGACCCGACGCGCCCGCAGGAGGAGCTCGATTACTTCGAGCGGCTGCTGCGCCGGAATTGATTTCTGATGGTCGGTGTACTTCGCGGCGTCGGCCGTACGGGGCGCCGGTGTAATTTGTCGGTTCGCGCCGTGGCGGATGGTGCGCGCCTGCTCTAGGACGCGCCGACGAGAGTTCAGGGACGCCAGGTCATGTCCACCAACACCATCGTGCTCGCCGCCTGCCTCGCGGTCGCCGCGGTGCTTCTGCTCGGCCTCGCCAACATGATGCGCGGCGGCAGCGCCAACCTGTCGCAGCGGCTGATGCGGCTGCGCGTGCTGCTGCAGTTCCTCGCCGTCGTCGTGATCATGGGCGTGCTGTGGTGGCGCTCGGTCTGATGCCGACCTGCGCCGGCCGCGACCTGTGGCGGCCAAGTCGCACTGGCCGGTGAACGTGCACGGCTGGGATGAATCGGCGTCCGCGTCCGGCTTGGCCGTGATACGTGATCATGGCTTGAATAGTCCGGATTGCCCGCCGATGCATGCCACGCTCTCCCGCTTCCTCGCCGGCGCCCTCGCCCTCTCGTCCGTGACGAGCGCGGCCCAGGCGGCCGACCTCGGCTACGCCCGCCAGCCGGCGCCCCTGCCCTACCTCGCCCCCGTGAAGCCCTACAGCATCGTCTCCGAGGTTCGGATCGGCGGCGCGGTGCAGGACCCCGGCAGCGCCGAGGGCAACACCAACAACATCAACGGCGAAATCCTGTTCGCCAAGCCGCAGGTCTTCCAGGACGAGTTCTGGCAGCGCGCGATTCCCCGCCCGACGGTGGGCGGCAGCTACAATTTCGGCGGCCGCACCAGCTACGCCTATATCGGCGGCACCTGGACGGTGGACCTCTTCCCCGAGACGCTGAACAACTTCGTGTTCCTGGAAGGCTTCTTCGGCGCGGCCGCGCATAACGGCCAGACCGGCGAGAAGGTGCCCGGCAACGTCACCATGAACGCGCTGGGCTGCACCCCGCTGTTCCGCGAGGCGGCCGCCCTCGGCTTCCGGCTCACCGAGCACTGGAGCGTCATGGCCACCGTCGAGCACATGTCGAATGCCGGCCTCTGCGCCAACAACCGCGGCCTGACCAATTTCGGCGGCAAGCTCGGCTACACCTTCTGAGCTTCACAAAGCTGCCGGGCGTGCATGTCGCGCCCGGCAGTCCGGACTTCCGCCTTGCCAAGGCCCGCCGCGCGCGAGACACCCTCGCCCGGCGGGCTTTTTCGTGAGCTCGAGGGGGGACGCGCCGTGGTCAAGCTGAACAAGATCTACACCCGTACCGGCGACAAGGGCACCACCGGCCTCGCCAACGGCGAGCGGCGCTCGAAGGCGGATCTGCGGGTCGAGGCCTATGGCTGCGTCGACGAGACCAATGCCTGCATCGGCCTCGCCCGGCTCCATGCCGACCCGCGCATCGACGCGATGCTGGCGGCGATCCAGAACGACCTGTTCGATCTCGGCGCCGACCTCGCCACGCCGCCGAGCGACAAGCCCCTCGACTACGAGCCCCTGCGCGTTGTCGCCTCGCAGGTGGTGCGGATCGAGACCGACATCGACGCGCTGAACGCCGACCTCGCGCCGCTGACCTCGTTCGTCCTGCCGGGTGGATCGGCCTTCGCGGCGGCGCTCCACCTCGCCCGCACGGTCTGCCGCCGGGCCGAACGCATCGCCGTCGCACTCGCCGCGATCGACTCCGAAAAGATCTCGCCGGAGGCGATCCAGTATCTCAACCGCCTCTCGGACTTCCTGTTCGTCGCCTCCCGCGTCGCCAACGGCAACGGCGCCGCCGACGTGCTCTGGGTGCCGGGCAAGAACCGCTAGGCGAGAACCGCTGAAAGCAAGAACCGCCGATGGCGGTTCAGGGGGCCGAAAGCCGCGCGGTGTTCGCGGCGACATGCTCGCGATAGCGCTCCACCACCGTCTCGGGCGATCCGCCGGTCATCAGCGTGCCGAAGGCCTCGATCGAGGCGCTGATCTTCTCGGCGACCATCGACTGGATCTCGTCCTGGCCCGCCTGCCCGCCCCAGGCGATCCGGACGAGGCGCAGCTCGATGACCTTCTGGGCTTCGATGCTCAGCATCATGGCGCTGTGAAAGGGGTTGTACATGCCGACTCCCGGTGAGCGCGGACCGAACCTGTCGGCGAGCGCGATCATTGTGCGTTGCAACATACTAGCACGTGTAACGCGCGGCGGACACGAAAAGGCACCGCATGGCAGTCCCTCGGCCGACCGGCCCGGCGAGACGGAACCGGGCGCCACGTGGCTTCGATCCGGTCGAAATCCGCCGGGCAATGTGGAGGTCGAACTGCAGGAAAGGCCGATGGGCCAAGGCCTTGGGGCGGTATTCGGCCGCACCCGGAGCCGGCATCCGGACGCCCGCCCGCCGTCCTATGTAAGGTTCGCGACAGACCGGCCGTCCCGTGCTACCGCGCGATCGGGCCGGCGGCATATCGCCCCGATCGCTTCGCCCGGCCATCAGGTGCAATGGACCGAGGCCTTTCATCGGATGTCGGAGTGGATGGCTTCCTCGGGGCATGGTCATGACCGGCAGTGAGACCCCATCCCCGCCATACGCGCAGGAAGCGTCCGACGCGGCGGAGACGGCGGCGCGCCTCGCGGCGCTCGACCGCTACGCCATCCTCGACACGAACCCCGAGAAGGGTTTCGACGACATCGTGCTGCTGGCCTCGCGGATCTGCGCGACGCCGGTGGCCCTGGTCAGCCTCGTCGCGGGCGACCGGCAATGGTTCAAGGCGCGGGTCGGCTTCGACGCCTGCCAGACGCCGCTCTCGCAATCGGTCTGCTCCTACGCGCTGCTGCAGCCGGGCCTGCTCGTCATTCCCGATCTGTCGGCGGATCCGCGTACCTGCGGGAACGTCCTCGTCACCGGCGATCCCTTCATCCGGTTCTATGCCGGCGCCCGGCTGGAGACGCCGGAGGGCGTGGCCCTCGGCTCGCTCTGTGTGATCGACACCCAGCCGCGTCCCGAGGGGCTGACGCCGGAGCAGGCCACCTCGCTCGAAGCGCTGGCCCGGCAGGTCATGACGCTGATGGAGCTGCGCCGCGCCCAGGATTCCCTGCGGGCGGTCAACGCGGGCCTCGAGGCGCAGGTCGTCCAGCGCACCCGCGAGCGCAACCGGGTCTGGGAGGTCAGTCCCGATCTCCTCGGCGTCCTGAACGCCGACGGGTATTTCGAAACCTCGAATCCCGCCTGGCAGACCGTGCTCGGCTACACGCCCGAGCAGGTCGCCGGCACGGTCTTCTTCGACTTCCTCCACCCCGACGACCTCCCGCGCAACCATTCCGCCTGGGACGCCGCCCTGCTGCGGGGCGAACCCGCCCTCAGCTTCGAGAACCGCTACCGCCATGCGGAGGGCGGCTATCGCTGGCTGTCCTGGGTCGCCGTGCCCGAGGGCGGTAAGGTCTATTGCAGCGCGCGCGACATCACCGCCGAGAAGGCGCAGGGCGAGGAGCTGGCCGCACGCACCACGGAGCGCGACCGGCTCTGGCGCAGCGCGCAGGACATCCACCTCGTCCTCGATCCGGACGGCCGCATCGTTTCCGTGAACCCCGCCGCCACGACGCTGCTCGGCCGGGAGCCGGGGGAGATGGTGGGACGCCCGATCTTCGATCTGGTTCTGCCCGAGGATGCCGGGGTGACCCGGGACGCGCTGGCGCATGCCGAGCGCGACGCCCTGCCGAGCTTCGAGAACCGCCTGTCCCACGCGGATGGCAGCCTGCGCTGGTTCTCCTGGGTGGCGGCGCCGGAGGGCGGCCTGATCTTCGCTACCGGCCGGCACATCAGCGAAGAGAAGAAATCCGCCGCCGCCCTCGCCGCGATCGAGGAGGCCCTGCGCCAGTCGCAGAAGCTCGAGGCTGTCGGCCAGCTCACCGGCGGCGTCGCGCACGATTTCAACAACCTGCTCACCGTCATCAAGTCGTCCACCGATCTCCTGAAGCGGCCCGAGCTCTCCGAGGAACGCCGGGTCCGCTACATCGGCGCGATCTCGGACACGGTGGAGCGCGCGGCCAAGCTCACAGGCCAGCTCCTCGCCTTCGCCCGCCGGCAGGCCCTGCGGCCGGAGGTGTTCGACGCCGCCCAGAGCGTGCGCTCGATCGGCGAGATGGTGGGGACGCTCACCGGCGCGCGCATCACGGTCAGCATCAGCGTGCCCGACGAGCCCTGCTACATCGATGCGGATTCGAGCCAGTTCGACACGGCGCTCGTGAACATGGCCGTGAACGCCCGCGATGCCATGAACGGCGAGGGCCGGCTCTCCATCGCGGTCTCCGGCGCCGCGCGGATGCCGGCGATGCGAGCCCACGCCGTCGTCCCCGGCCCGTTCGTGGCGGTCTCGATCACCGATTCCGGATCGGGCATCGCGCCGGCCGAGCTGGACCGGATCTTCGAGCCGTTCTTCACCACCAAGGGCGTCGGCCAGGGTACCGGGCTCGGCCTCTCCCAGGTCTTCGGCTTCGCCAAGCAATCGGGCGGCGAGATCATGGTCGAGAGCACGCTCGGCCAGGGTTCCACCTTCACGCTCTACCTGCCGCGGGCCGAATGTCCGGCCGGGCGGAGCGAGCAGGCCGCCGAGGCCGAGCCCGTGACGAACGGCATGGGAACCTGCGTTCTGCTCGTCGAGGACAACCGCGAGGTCGGCCGCTTCGCCGCCGAGACCCTGGCCGAGCTCGGCTACAGCACCGTCTGGGCCGCCAACGCCGACGAGGCGCTGGCGGAGCTCGAAAAGGTCCCGTTCCGGTTCGAGGTCGTGTTCTCCGACGTGGTGATGCCGGGCCGCGACGGCGTCGACCTCGCCCGCGAGATCCGCCGCCTGCGGCCCGACCTGCCGGTGGTGCTGGCGAGCGGCTACAGCCACGTGCTGGCGCGCGAGGGCGTCTCCGAGTTCGAGTTGCTCCAGAAGCCGTATTCGGTCGAGGAGTTGGCCCGCGTGCTGAGCAAGGCCGTGGGCAGGCGGCGGCGGGGCCGGCTGGCGTCGCAGACGTAGGAACGACGGCAGGCTCGGTGGCGTAACCGCTCCGCCCTGCCGGCCGAATGCCCGTCATCGACCCGGGAGTGCCGACGCGTGGAGATGGGATCAGCCACGGCCGGGCGTCACCGGCGATCCCGCCTCGGGGCGGCCCTGCGCTGGATCTGGCGGGCCTATGCGCGGCTGGTGCGCCTGCTGGTCGCGGCGCTCGTCGGCACGCTGCTGCTTGGCCTCGGCGTGCTGTTCATCAACTACGTCGTGCTGTCGACGCCGAACGCCAGGGCCTACCGCAACCTCGATCCGGCCCTGCCCGCCTGCCGCAACGGGCTCGCCACGGGCTGGCCGATCCTCGCCGATCTCGGGCGCGAGCGGCTGCGTACGGTGAGCGAGCCCGACGACGGCGGCTGGGAGGATGCGAGCAACGACGAGCGCGCCGCCATCGCCGAGGACCCGGCCTGGCGCACGCGGCTGCGCTGCGCGCTTCAGCGCCACCTCGTGCCGTCGACGCAACCCGAGGGCAAGCCGCTCGACTACCATCTCGGCTTCCTCGAATTCCAGGAGACCGGCGAGCCCTACGCGCTCGTCTCGCAGAACGCCCGCGGCGGCGACGCGGTGATGACTTCCGCGATGCTGCGCGACCGGATGCACGACGGAGCCAAGGCGCCCGGCCCGGAGGGAACCCTGCCGCAGCCGGTCGTCACCCAGCTCGATGCGCTGAAGCAGCACCTCTCCACCGGATCGCACTACGTCATCGTCTTCATTCACGGCTGGCGCCACGACGCGCGCATCGGCGACGGCAACGTCGCGGACCTGCGGCTCTACGCGGCCCATGCGGCGCGCTTCCTGAGGGAGCGCTGCCCGGTCGAGCCGAGCGCCTGCGCGACGAAGGTCACCGCGATCTACATCGGCTGGCGCGGCGCCCGCGTCGACGAGAAGGGCCTGAAGGCCGGTCTGGGCGAGACCGTCGGCGGCTTCCTCGGCAATCTCTCCGCCGGGGCGACGCTGTTCGACCGGAAGCCGGTGAGCGAGGCGATCGCCCCGGCCGCGATCTCGGCCCTGCGCACCCTCGAAGGCGTACTGGCCCCGCCCCTGGGGCACGAGCCGGATGATCCGCGCGCGCACAACCGCATGGTGATCGCCGGCCACAGCCTCGGCGGCAACATGCTCGCCACCGGGCTCAAGGACGACCTCGTCAAGGCGGTGCGCCGGCACAAGCCGGGACAGGCCCTGCCGCCGGTCCTCGGCAACCTCGTGCTCCTGATCAACCCGGCCTCCGAGGCGACGAAGTGGACGGCGATCCAGCGCGAGGTCTGGAGCCGCATCGCGACGCATGCCGACCCGAACACGCCGCTCGCCGAGGTCCAGCGCGACACCGGCTTCTTCCCCGCGACGCAGAGGCCGGTGGTGGTCTCGGTCACGGCTGCCCTCGCCTTCCCGGCCGGAGGGCTGCGCGCGGGCGATTGCGCCTGGATCGGCCTCGACGTCGACGACGGCTACAAGGCCGCGCGGGCACGGATCCGCGACCGGCTGGACAGCACGGACACGATGTTCGATGCCGGCGTCGACTACGACTGGGCGACGCACGACCTGTTTCCGACCTTCAAGTTCGACTATCGCCCCGCTGCCGGCTGGCTCGGCAGGGTCGCCGCCCGCCTCGAACATCGCCGCCCGGCGGGCGAGAGCTGCGCGCCGACGCCACCCGCGGACTGGCTTTCACGGCTCCAGACGCTGCCGATCCGCGCCTTGTCGCTGCTGGCGGCGACCTTCCCGTTCCAGGATTCGTCCCGCGAGGATTCGCACACGATCGGCAATCTCGATCCGCCGCGCCCGGCCGCCGGCGTGCTGGCCGACGCGCAGCGCTCGGCTGCCCCGTTCGGCACCACGCACGAACTGCTCGGGCTGCACGCATCCGGGGCGGAGAAACACCACCCCTACGCCACCCTCGCCGACGCCCCGATCCCGTGCCCGCCGACAAACCGCTGGCTCACGCGGGCGCGGGCCGCGCAGGCCGGCCAGTTCGGTTCGTTCTGGGACAGCGAGACCCTTGCGCCGGCCGAGCGCGGCGTGCGCGGGCAGGGTGGACCGGCGGCGGAATTCCTGCACGGGCTGCACTTCACCGGTATCGCGCCGATCACCGCCGCCAACGATCCGTTCTGGAACGTGCGGGCCTTCGACAACGCGCTCTCGCGCCACGACGGCTACCGGCTGTCCTCCTTCATCTGCGCCATGAACCAGCTCGTCCTCGACGACATCACCGGCGTTCCGGCGGACATGATCGGCACCATGCGGTGACGCCTGCCCTGCAGATCCGGCGAAATCGCAGCCCTGGCAGGCCCCTCTCGGTGGGTTGCCTGCGTTGACAAGGCCGAAATGGCCTCGTTACGGTCCGCGCCCTAATTCAACCATGGTTGATCATCGTCGACGGTGCGGTTCGCCCGCCTCAGAGGGCTCCGTGCCCGCCGCGACGTGCTGGAGGAAGCTGCACCCATGAAGGTTCTCGTGCCCGTCAAGCGGGTTGTCGACTACAACGTCAAGATCCGCGTGAAGGCCGACGGCTCCGGCGTCGAACTCGCCAACGTCAAGATGTCGATGAACCCTTTCGACGAGATCGCCGTCGAGGAGGCGATCAAGCTCAAGGAAGCCGGCAAGGTCACCGAGGTGGTCGCCGTCTCGATCGGGCCGGACAAGGCCCAGGAGACGCTGCGCACCGCGCTCGCCATGGGCGCCGACCGCGCCATCCTGGTGAAGACCGACGTGACCTGCGAGCCGCTGGCGGTGGCCAAGCTCCTCAAGGCTGTCGTCGAGAAGGAGAGCCCCAACCTCGTCATCCTCGGCAAGCAGGCGATCGACGACGATTGCAACCAGACCGGTCAGATGCTCGCCGCCCTGCTCGGCTGGCCGCAGGGCACCTTCGCCTACAAGCTCGCCTTCGAGGGCGAGTCGATCGACGTCACCCGCGAGGTCGACGGCGGCCTGCAGACCGTGACCCTCAAGTTGCCTGCGATCATCACGACCGACCTGCGCCTCAACGAGCCGCGCTACGCCTCGCTGCCGAACATCATGAAGGCGAAGAAGAAGCCCCTCGACACGCTGTCGGCGGAGGAGCTCGGCGTCGACGTCACCCCGCGGCTCAAGGTGATCAAGACCTCCGAGCCCCCGGGCCGCTCGGCCGGCGTCAAGGTCGGGTCCGTGTCCGAGCTCGTCTCGAAGCTCAAGAACGAAGCCGGCGTCCTCTGAGTTCATTTGGCCGTTTCGCGCCGCTCCCGGTTCCCGGTCGAGCGGCGCGCCCATCCACAGACCATGAGAATTGACCGATGACCACGCTCCTCTACGTCGAGCACGCCAATTCCGAGATCAAGGACGGCACGCTCAAGGCGCTCACCGCCGCCAAGGACCTCGGCGCCCCCATCCACGCCCTGGTGCTCGGCACCGCCAGCAAGGCCGCCGCCGAAGCCGCGGGCCGGCTCGACGGCATCGAGAAGGTGCTGAACGCCGAGGATGCCGTCTACGACCATGACATGGCCGAGCCGATCGCCGCGCTCATCGCCAAGATCAGTGGTCCGTACGACGCGATCGTTTCGTCCGCGACCACCACCGGCAAGAACATCCTGCCGCGCGTCGCCGCGCTGCTCGACGTCGCCCAGGTCTCCGACATCATCAAGGTGGTCTCGCGCGACACCTTCGAGCGGCCGATCTACGCCGGCAACGCCATCCAGACGGTGCAGGCGCCTGCGGGCAAGAAGGTCATCACCGTGCGCGGTGCCTCGTTCAAGGCGGCGGAAGAGGGCGGCGCGGCCGCTCCCGTCGAGGCCGTCTCCGAAGCTGCGCAGGAGGCCGGCGGCTCGGCCTACAAGAGCGAGGAGATCGCCAAGTCCGACCGGCCCGAACTGGCCTCCGCCAAGATCATCGTCTCCGGCGGCCGTGCGCTGGGCTCCTCCGACAAGTTCAAGGAAGTCATCGAGCCCCTGGCCGACGCCTTCGGCGCTGGCGTCGGCGCCTCGCGCGCGGCGGTGGATGCCGGCTACGCCCCGAACGATTGGCAGGTCGGCCAGACCGGCAAGGTCGTGGCGCCGGACCTCTACGTGGCGGTGGGCATCTCCGGCGCGATCCAGCACCTCGCCGGCATGAAGGACTCGAAGGTCATCGTCGCCATCAACAAGGACGAGGACGCGCCGATCTTCCAGGTCGCCGATTACGGCCTCGTCGGCGATCTCTTCCAGATCGTGCCGGAACTCCAGGCCGAGGTCGCCAAGGCCAAGGGCTGAATTCGTCATCGCTCCGGCCCGTCATGCGGGCCGGAGAAAATCGTCTACCACTGGACCTTCGTGGGGCTCCCACGCGTGGCGGAATGCTCTACGACGCGCGTTTGACGTGATTGTTGCGCTGCCGCATGGTGATCGATGATCACGCGGCGACGCCGCAGTATCTGAGGATTCGGGAACGGCAATGGCCCTCGATATCAGGACGGTCGGCATCATCGGCGCCGGACAGATGGGCAACGGCATCGCCCATGTCTGCGCGGCCGCCGGCCTCGACGTGCGGCTGAACGACCGCGACCCGGACCGCATCGCGGCAGGCCTTTCGCTGATCGACGGCAACCTGACCCGGCAGGTCCAGAAGGGCACCCTCAGCGAGGACCAGCGCCGCAGCGCCCTCGACCGCATCGGCGCGGCGCGCAGTTACGGCGACCTGGAGGCGTGCGACCTTGTCATCGAGGCGGCCACCGAGGACGAGGGCACCAAGCGCCAGATCTTCCAGGCTTTGTGTCCGTCCCTGCGGCCCGATGCGCTGGTCGCCACCAACACGTCCTCGATCTCGATCACGCGGCTTGCTGCCTCGACCGACCGCCCCGAGCGCTTCATCGGCATCCACTTCATGAACCCGGTGCCGCTGATGCAGCTCGTCGAGCTGATCCGCGGCATCGCCACGGAAGACCCGACCTACGAATCGGCCAAACGCTTCATCGCCAAGCTCGGCAAGATCTCGACGATGTCGGAGGATTTTCCGGCCTTCATCGTCAACCGCATCCTGCTGCCGATGATCAACGAGGCAATCTACACGCTCTACGAGGGCGTCGGCTCGGTGGAATCCATCGACACGGCAATGAAGCTCGGCGCGAACCATCCGATGGGGCCGCTCCAGCTCGCCGACTTCATCGGTCTCGATACCTGCCTCTCGGTGATGCAGGTTCTTTATGAGGGGCTGGCCGATTCGAAGTACCGTCCCTGCCCGCTACTGGTGAAGTATGTCGAGGCCGGTTGGCTCGGCCGCAAGACCAAGCGCGGCTTCTACGATTATCGCGGCGAGACGCCGGTTCCGACCCGCTGATGCGATGTCGCCGGCCCCGAGGGCCGGCGCATGCGGCGAAGCCCGATATCAGTTCGGCTTCTGCCCGGCCGGTGCCGTCGTCGGGTTGGTTGCGGTCGCACGGGCCGCCTCGGTGCTCTGGCTCGCGTGGTCGCTTGGCGAGACCGATCCCTGCCACGTCAGCACGCCCGCCCCGGCGACCACCGCCAGAATGACCGCTGCGACCAGTACGTAGAGAACCGGCTTTCCCTTCTCGCCCTGGCGCGACTGCGTTCCCGTCTCGATCTTTGCCATCGATTCCCCAACTCAAGCGTCGTCACACGACCGTGACGGCCGGCCAACGTCGCGTCGTGCCGAGTGTTCCGCATCCCGGCACGTGGCAATAAGCCCGGATCGGGCGGCCTGCCGGGCTCAGCGACCGGTCACCAGCATGATCTTGCCGAGATGCGCGCTCGACTCCATCAGCGCATGGGCCTTGGCCGCCTCCTCGAGCGGAAACGTCTCATGGATGATCGGCTTGATCGTGCCCGCTTCCACCAGCGGCCAGATCTCGGCGCGCAGCTCGTCCGCGATCGCCGCCTTGTTCTCCTTCGGCTGGGCGCGCAGCGTCGCGCCGGTGATGGTCAGGCGCTTCAGCATGATCGGCGTCAGGTTCACGCTCTCGGCCTTGTAGCCCTTCATGAAGGCGATCTGGACGAGGCGGCCTTCGACGGCGAGCGATGCGATGTTCTTGGCGAGATAGGCCGCGCCGACCATGTCGAGGATCACGTCGACGCCCTTTCCATCGGTCAGCCGCTTGATCTCCTCGGCGAAGTCGGCCTCGCGGTAGTCGATGGCCGCGTCCGCGCCGAGCTCTTCGCAGAACCGGCATTTCTCGGCCGAGCCGGCGGTGGCGTAGACCGTGGCGCCGTGCGCCTTGGCGATCTGGATCGCGGTGGAGCCGATGCCGCTCGATCCGCCATGCACCAGGAAGCGCTCGCCCTTTTGCAGGCGCCCGCGCTGGATCACCGTCGAGTAGACCGTGAACACCGTCTCCGGCAGCGCCGCCGCCTCGATCAGTGAGAGCGGCGCGGGCTTCGGCAGAACCTGCCCGGCTTCGGCGACCACGAACTCGGCATAGCCGCCGCTGATCACCAGCGCGCAGACCTCGTCGCCCTCCGACAGCCCCGAGACGCCTTCGCCGAGCGCCGCGATCCGGCCGCCGACTTCGAGGCCCGGGATCTCGGTCGCGCCCTTCGGCGGCGGGTATTGGCCCAGCCGCTGCATCACGTCCGGCCGGTTCACGCCGGCCGCGACCACCTCGATCAGCACCTGACCCGGCCCGGGCTTCGGCACCGCCACCGTCTCCACCGCGATGACCTCGGGTCCTCCCGAACCCTCGAAGCGGATCTGGCGCATGGTGTCGGGTACGGGCATCGGGGACTCCTCGAAAGCGTTTCCCCCTAGTTGCGGCCCGCGTCCGCCGCGGCAAGGGGGCGCGGGCGTCAGCGCGTCCCGTACATGCGGTCTCCCGCATCGCCGAGGCCCGGCACGATGTAACCGTGGTCGTTGAGATGGCTGTCGATCGCCGCGGTCCAGACCGGCACCTCGGGATGGGTCTGCTGCAGCCGGGCGAGGCCCTCGGGCGCGGCGAGCAGGCAGACGAAGCGCAGGTCGCGGGCGCCGCGGCTCTTGAGCCGGTCGATGGCGGCCACTGCGGAATTCGCGGTGGCGAGCATCGGGTCGAGCACCAGCACGGTGCGGTCGGCGAGATCGGACGGGCTCTTGAAGTAGTACTCCACCGCCGCGAGGCTCTCGGGATCGCGGTAGATGCCGACATGGGCGACGCGGGCGGCCGGCATCAGCGAGAGCATCCCGTCGAGGAAGCCGACGCCCGCGCGCAGGATCGGCGCGAGCACGAGCTTCTTGCCGGCGATCCGCCGGCCCTCCATGGCCTGGATCGGCGTCTCGATGGTGACGGGTTCGAGCGGCAGGTCGCGGGTGACCTCGTAGGCCAGCAGCATGCCGATCTCGTTGAGAAGCTCGCGAAACCCCTTCGTCGACCGGTCGCGGTCGCGCATCAGGGTCAGCTTGTGCTGGACCAGGGGATGATCGACCACCGTGACCGTCGCCGCCATGCCGCCGGGCTCCTTGGTTGTGTGTGCTGCCCTCCCCTTATGCGCAGATCGGGGCTCGGAGCGAGCCCGCGATGCGGCCCAACGCGGTCCGACCGGTCAAGGCCCGAAACGCGAACGGCCGAGGCTTGCGCCCCGGCCGCCGCGCATCATTTCGCGGATGATGCCTTACTGCAGCAGCTTCAGGATGCCCTGGTTCGCTTGGTTGGCGAGCGAGAGGGCCGAGATGCCCAACGACTGGCGGGTGGAGAGCGCATTGGAATTCGCGGCCTCCTCGTTCAGGTCGGCGCTGGTCAGGTTGGAAGCGCCGGTATTGAGCACGTTCGCGATCTGCTTGGTGAAGTCCTGGCGGGTCTGAACCGTCGCGAGGTTCGAGCCGAGGGTCGAGGCGAGCGAACGCAGGTTCGTCAGCGCGTTGGTCAGGGAGTCGGCGGCCTTGGTGAGGTCGGCGTTGTTCTGCACGCTGAAGTCGCCGTTGGTGGACGCCGTGGCGCTATCGACGAACTTGCCGACGCCAAGGCTGAGCGACGAAATCGCCGAGCCCTGCACGTCGAGACGGTTCTGAGCCGCGCCGGTCTTCTCGTTGAACACGATCGACAGCTTGTCGCCGCCGAGCAGGTTGGTGCCGTTGAAGCCGGAATCCTTGGCGAGCTGGTCGAGCTGTGTGCGGACGTCGTTGAACTGGTCAATGAGGGCTGAGCGCGCTGCGGAGGTGCCGCCACCCACGACGTTCGTGATCGCCGCGTTGCCCGCCGCGACGCCGAGCAGCGCAGCGGTCTGACCCGTCACCGAAGCGAAGGCGCCGGTGGTGTCGACGGTGCCGCTGTCGAGCGTGATCGGGTCGGAACCCGTCCCCGTGACGATCAGCTTACCCGAGCTGTCGATGTCGGCGATGGCGACGCCCGACTTGTTGATGCCGTTGACGAGGTCGTTGATCGTCGCGCTGGCGCTGAGCTTCACGTCGAAGGTCGTGCTGCCCGACTTGATGCGGAAGGAGTTGCTGACGGCGGGAGGGCCTGCGGCCGTTGCGTCGGTGAAGCCGAGATTGCCGTTCGTCGAGGCGGTCGCCGTGCCGGCGGTGCCGAAGAGGCTCTTGGCGAGCACGGTGTCGCGCTGGCTCTTGCCGGTCAACGTCGCCTCCGCCGTCGTGGCGAGTGCCACGGTGGGCGTGATCTTCGGCAGGTTGGTGGCGGCGTTGGTCTGGGCCTGCTTCACGGTGGACTGGAGCTGCTTCACCAGAGCCGTGATCGAATCGATGCCCTTGGAGGCGGCCTGGATCGTCTGGATGCCGTTGGAGATGCCGTCGAGCAGGCCGTTGAGGGCGGTCGAACGATCGGTCAGGGCCGAGGCGGTGAAGAAGTTGGTCGGGTTGTCGAGGGCCGAATTGACCTTCTTGCCCGTGGAGAGGCGGTTCTGGTTCGTCGCCGTGAGGGCGGCCGTGTCCTGCAGCGAGAGCAGGTTCGAGCGCGTGGCGGCGGAAAGGGTGACGTCGTAGGCCGACATGGCAGCGACTCCTGCTTACGGTCGAAAGTCTTCGTTCGACGACGTGGAGCAGCCACACTCGGCGAACCCAGTGTCGACATGGGTCGACGGAACCTGTTGAAAGCTTTACCGAAAGAAGGTTAACGATTTACCGTGCGCGCCGACTGGACAGCGATCTCGCTGCTTGATGTAGTTGGATGCCTCCGCAAACGAAAACGGCCGGGGCGATGCCCCGGCCGTTTCGTCTCGATCGAAGCTGAAGCTTAGCGCAGCAGCTGCAGGATGCCCTGGTTCGCCTGGTTGGCGAGGGAGAGGGCCGAGATGCCGAGCGACTGGCGGGTGGAGAGCGCGTTGGAGTTCGCGGCCTCTTCGTTCAGGTCGGCGCTGGTCAGGTTCGAGGCGCCCGTGTTGAGGACGTCCGAGATCTGCTTGGTGAAGTCCTGGCGGGTCTGCACGGTGGCCAGGTTCGAGCCGAGCGAGGAGCTGAGCGAGCTCAGCGACGTCAGCGCGTTGGTCAGCGCGTCGGAGGCCTTGGTGAGGTCGGCGTTGTTCTGGACGCTGAAGTCGCCGTTGGTGGACGCGGTGGCGCTGTCGACGAGCTTGCCGACGCCGAGGCTGGTCGAAGAGATCGTCGAGCCCTGGACGCTGAGCTTGTTCTGGGCGGCGCCGGTCTTCTCGTTGAACACGATCGACAGCTTGTCGCCGCCGAGCAGGTTCGTGCCGTTGAAGCCCGAGTCCTTGGCGAGCTGGTCGAGCTGGTCGCGCACGTCGTTGAACTGCGAGATCAGGGACGAACGCGCCGCGGAGGTGCCGCCGCCGGTAACGTCGGTTGTGTCGGCGGTACCGAACAGGGCCGTGTCCTGGGCCGTGGTGGCCGCGAACACACCGGCGTTGGTGACGTTACCCGCAGTCAGGGTAACGGCGTCGGAGCCGGTCCCGGTGACGACGAGCTTGCCGGAGCTGTCGATGTCGGCGGTGGCGACGCCCGACTTGTTGATGCCGTTGACGAGGTCGTTGACGGTCGCGTTGGTGCCGAGCTTCACGTCGTAGGTGGTGCTGCCGGCCTTGATGCGGATCGTATTGCTGACGGTCGCGCTGGTCGCGTCGGTGAAGCCGAGATTGCCGTTCGCCGAGGCGGTGGCCGTGCCGGCGGTGCCGAACAGGCCCTTGGCGAGCACGGTGTCACGCTGGCTCTTGCCGGTCAGCGCCGATTCGGCGGTGGTGGCGAGCGACACGTCGGAGGTGATCTTCGGCAGGTTGGTGGCGGCGTTGGTCTGGGCCTGCTTCACGGTGGACTGAAGCTGCTTGACCAGCGAGGTGACGGAGTCGATGCCCTTGGAGGCGGCCTGGATGGTCTGGATGCCATTGGAGATGCCGTCGAGCAGGCCGTTGAGGGCGGTCGAACGATCGGTCAGGGCCGAGGCGGTGAAGAAGTTGGTCGGGTTGTCGAGGGCCGAGTTGACCTTCTTGCCCGTCGAGAGGCGGTTCTGGTTGGTCGCCGTCAGCGCAGCGGTGTTCTGCAGCGAGAGCAGGTTGGAACGCGTGGCGGACGAGAGGGTGACGTCGTAGGCCATTGTCGGTCGATCCTTTTGATCGTTAGATGCCCCCGTTTTGGGAGTGACCCGACTAAACGCCGCCGCAACCTTCCAAAAACTTACTTGGATCGATCGGATTTCGCGCCAATACCCGAAGGTCATTTCTATGGTTAAGGATGGCTTAGTCTTGAGCCTACATCCTCTGTTCAACCCTTCAGCGTTCCGGATCCGCACATGCCACTCAAGATCGAACTCAAGCCGAACGAGCGGCTGATCATCGGCAACGCCGCGATCCGCAACGGCGAGCGCCGCGCGAGCTTCGTGCTGGAGACCAACACCCGCTTTCTCAGGGAGAGCGAGATCATTCCCGAGAGCGAGGCCGACACGCCGTGCAAGCAGCTCTACGTGCTGCTGCAGGTGATGTACCTCGTCGACCATCCGTTCGAGGCCGAGACCGCCTTCATGGCGCTGGCCAACGACGTGATGCAGGCGGTCCCGAGTATGGGGCCGCGCATCGCCGCGATCCACGAGGCCACCAGCACGGGCGAGCGCTACAAGGCGCTCAAGCTCGGACGCGCGCTCATCGCCTACGAGCAGGAGGTGCGTGGCCGCGCCCCCGCGTCGGAGCCGCCGGCCGCCTGATCAGGCCGTCCCGCCGCACGCGTCGGCGGAGTCTGCCGGCGGCGCCTTGAGCACGAGGATGTTGCGCGCCGCGAGGGCGACCGTGCCGCCCTCCCCCACGGTCGGCACGGTGTTCGGCGGGACGGTGCCGGTTGCCAGCGCCGTATCGAACACCCGCCGCCACGGCCCGCCGATGGTGGGGGCGAGGCGGAAATCGCACGGGGTCTCGGCGGCGTTCATGAGCACGAGCACGCGCTGCGCACCCTCGATGTCGTTGCCGATCTGCATGCCGAAGCTCTGCCGGCCGCCGTCGTTCCAGGCGTCGCCATCCATCTCGGTGCCGTCCGGCGAGAGCCAGTGCACGTCGCGCAGGTCGGTGCCGTCGACCCGGGCGCCGACCAGGAAGTGGCGGCGGTGTAAGCTCGGGCAGCGCCGGCGGAGCGCGGACAGATTGCCGACGAAGGCGGCGAGGTCCGGGTCGGGATCGTGCGCCCAGTCCATCCAGCCGACCGCGTTGTCCTGGCAATAGGCGTTGTTGTTGCCGGCCTGAGAGCGCCCGCGCTCGTCGCCCATCAGCAGCATCGGCACGCCCTGCGCCAGGAAGACGGTGGCCAGCATGTTGCGGGTCTGGCGGGCGCGGAGCGACAGGATCGCGGGATCGTCGCTCGGCCCCTCGACGCCGTAATTGCGGGAGAGGTTGTGCCCGTGGCCGTCGCGGTTGTCTTCGCCGTTGGCGTAGTTGTGCTTCTGCTCGAAGGCGACGACGTCGGCCAGCGTGTAGCCGTCGTGGGAGGCGGCGTAGTTGATGCTCGCCTGCGGCGCACGGCACGACGGCGAGAAGATCTCGCGCGAACCCGAGAGACCCTGCGTCAGCTTGCCGAGGGTGCCGTGGTCGCCGCGCCAGAAACCGCGGAGGGTATCGCGGAACTGGTCGTTCCACTCGCTCCAGCCATAGGGGTAGCCGCCGAGCCGGTAGCCGCCATGGCCGATGTCCCAGGGCTCGGCGATGAGCTTGACCCGGGCGAGCGTCGGGTCCTGCCGCAGCGCCTGGAAGAAGGCGGCCCGGTGCGAGAAATCGTAGGGTGCGCGCCCGAGGCTGGTGGCGAGATCGAAACGGAAACCGGCGATGCCGTAGGACTGCACCCAGTGCCGCAGGCTATCGAGCACCATCTGCATCGCCCGCGGATTGGCGATGTCGAGCGTGTTGCCGCAGCCGGTGCAGTCGACGTCCTCGCGCAGGTTCTCGGGCTTGAGCTTGTAGTAGCTGAGATTGTCGATGCCGCGGAACGACAGGGTCGGCCCCGTGTGGTCGCCCTCGGCGGTGTGGTTGTAGACCACGTCGAGGAGCGTCTCGATGCCCGCCGCCGCGAGTTCGCGGATCGCGAAGCGCAGGCCCCCGGTCCCGCCCTCGCCGAGATAGCGCGGTTCGGGCGCAAAGTAGTTGTAGGGCTGGTAGCCCCAGAAGTTGACGAGGCCCTTCTCCACCAGGAAGCGGTCGTCCGCGAAGGCCTGGATCGGCAGCAGTTCCAGCGCGGTGACACCGAGCTTGAGCAGGTGCTCGATGATCGCCGGGTGGGCGAGGCCGAGATAGGTGCCGCGCTCGGCCTCGGTCAGGGCCGGATGCGTCATGGTCAGCGCCTTGACATGCGCCTCGTAGATTACCGTCTCGGAGAGAGGGCGATGGTTCTGTGTCGGGGTGAAGTCCGGCGTGTCCGTACGGGTGACGATTCCGCGCGGCATCGACGGCGCGCTGTCGCGGCGGTCGATCACGTCCTCGCGCTGGATGCCGCGGCGATAGCCGTAGACGGAATCGTTCCAGCGGATGCGGCCGGCGATCTCGCGGGCATAGGGGTCGATGACGAGCTTGGCCGGGTTGAAGCGGTGCCCGTGCGCCGGCTCCCAGGGGCCGTGGACGCGGTAGCCGTAATGCTGCCCCGGCAGCACGCCGTGCAGGTAGCCGTGGAAGACGTCGTCGGTGCGGCAGGGCAACCGGACGACCTGGCGCTCGTGCCGCTCGCCCGGATCGAACAGGCAGAGGTCGACGGCGGTGGCGTTCTGCGAAAACAGAGCGAAGTTGACGCCCCGGCCATCGAAATGCGCGCCGAGCGGCGCAGGCACGCCCTCTTCGATGACGATCATCGCAACCCTAAATGTCCGCTTTCGCCCGAAACCAAGCGCGAGGCTTGCCCGATTTCGCCCGCGAACGAAAGACGGTCAGTCTACTCGGCCGCGGCGACGGCGGCCGGCGGCGAGCGGTCCAGGGTGCGGAAGTTTTCGAGTTCCGTCATGAAGTTGCGGGCCCACCAATCGACGTCCTCGCGCTTCATGCGCTCGTTCATCGGCTTCCAGCGAGCCAGCCGCTCCTCGCGCGGCATATAGAGCGCTTCGCGGATCGCCTCGGCCATCTCGAAGCGGTCGTAAGGGTTCACGAGCAGCGCCTCGGACATCTGCCGGGCGGCGCCGGCGAATTTCGAGAGCACGAGCACGCCGGGATCGTCCGCGCTCTGCGCGACGACGTATTCCTTGGCGACCAGGTTCATGCCGTCGCGCATCGGCGTGACGAGGCCGACGCGGGCGGCGCGGTAGAGGCCGGCCAAAACCGGACGCGGATAGGCCTTGGTGACGTACTGGATCGGCGTCCAGGCCGGCTCGCCGAGCATGCCGTTGATGTCGCCGACCTTCTCGTTCACCTCGCGCGAGAGCTGTTCGTATTCCGGCACCTCGCTGCGCGATTTCGGGGTAATCTGGATGTAGACGACGTTGCCGCGCTGGTCGGGGTTCGAGGCGAAGAAGCAGTCCACCGCCTCCATGCGCTCGGGCACGCCCTTCGAGTAGTCGAGCCGGTCGACACCGATCAGCAGCTTGCGGGTGCGCAGGCCCGCCATGGTCTCGCGCACGACCTTGTTGGTGCCGGCCTTGTCGGCGGCCTCCTTGAAGCCCGTGACGTCGATGCCGATCGGAAAGCTGCGGATGCGGGTGCGGCGCCCGTCGACCATCAGCGAGCCGCCGCCGAGCGGGATCGCACGCATGTCGTCGATCAAGTTGCGCGACAGGTTCTGCACGTCCGGGTCGGTCTGCAGGCCGATCAGGTCGTAATCGGCGATGGCGCGCAGCAGGTCGCCGCTGGCGGGCAGCGTGTTGAACACGTCGGCGCCGGGCCAGGGGATGTGGTGGAAATAGCCGATCGGGTTGTCGACGCCCTGCCCGCGTAGCTCGCTCGCCAGCGGGATCAGGTGGTAGTCGTGCACCCAGACCAGATCATCCGGCTCGAGCAGCTTGGCGAGCGCCCGGGCGAAGAGGCGGTTGACGCGCTGGTAACCCGCGTAATCGGAGCGCGAATAGCTTCCGAGCCCCACGCGATAATGCATGATCGGCCAGAGAGCCCGGTTGGCGAAGCCGGCGTAGTATTCCTTGTAGTCTTGCGGCGAGAGGTCGAGGACGGCGTATTGGACCCGGCCACGATCGATCAGCCTCGGCTCGGGATCGGGATTTTCCGTGATCTCCCCGCTCCAGCCGAACCAGAGCCCCTCATAAGCGGAGAAGGCTTCGTTGACGGCGACGGCGAGGCCGCCCGCGGAGACCAGGCCCTTGCCCTCCGCGGGGATCGCAACGCGGTTCGATACGATGACGAGACGTGACACGAAGCCGGACTCCGGTCCTCAACGGCTCGGTCGCGCAGATCGCGCCCAGGCCGTATTGACGATGTGAGATGAAAACGCACGGGGGAGGCGCATGATCCGTCGTGAAACGGACGAGCACGGTCGAACCTCGCGGTTCAAGATCGCTGCATCCGGCGTCCCCCGATCCCCATGCCCGTTCGGCAGTGCAACCATACCCCGGAAGCCTCGGTTCCGCCATGGCCAACGGATACCCGTGCACCCATGACGATCACCTGTGACGACGGTCGCGGCTGTCTTGGCTGTAAGAAGCTGAACGGGTGCTGACGGGGCCGATCGCGGCGACGATGAAATTGCCTGCCGCCGCCGAGCAGAGAAAGCGGAACCGGCTGAGCCCGCCGATGTTACTCAGCCGACGCTTGACGGTCGGCCAGGTTCGCCGGCGGACCGCAACGCACTCTCCCTATCCGTGTCGTTCCATGGAGTACCGTCTATGACCGCATCCCCGACACCCGGTCAGGCGAGCGATCCCGGCGACCTGCACGACCTCAAGCGTGACGTTGAGGACACGGTGGACGTCGCCGTCGAGCGCGGCCGGGGCTTCGCCGCCGCGGCGCGCACGCATGCCGTCAACCTCGCCGAGGGCCGCAAGGCCGAGGCCGCGAAATCGGTCTCAGGCCTCGCTCATTCCTTACGCGATTCCGGCCGCACCTTCGACGACCGCCCGAACGTGAAGGCGTTCTTCGACAGCGCCGCCGAGGGGCTCGACGATCTCGCCGGCTCGATCGAGACGCGCTCGTTCAATGATTTCTATCAGGACGCCGAGGCCTTCGCCCGCCGTTCGCCCGTCGCGGTGGCGGTGGCGACCTTCGCTGCCGGCTTCCTGCTCGCTCGTTTCGTCAAGTCGTCCGGCGAGCGCCAGATCGACGGCGATTACGATCGCGAGCGGGTCTGAGGACGCCAGGATGTCGAGCCCTCCCCCCAGCAGCATCCAGGGCCTGATCGGCGACGCCCTGCGCGAGACCAGCGAACTCGCGCGCAAGGAAATCGCGCTGTTCCGCACCGAGATGGTGAGCAACGTCCGCACGCTGTTCATCGGTCTCGCGATGATGGTGGCGGCCGCGGTATTCGCGGTGGTCTCACTGCTCGTCCTGATCGGCGCCTTCGTGAAATTCGTGGCGACGCTGGTGCATTCCGACTGGCTGGCGGCGCTGATCGTCGGCGGCGTCCTGCTCCTCGTCGCCATCATCCTCGCCGTCGTCGGCGCCAAGGCGATGTCGTTGTCCAATCTCGCGCCCACGCGCACCACGCGGCAGGTCCGTCAGGACGCGCGCGCCCTGTCCGAGAGGGTTTCGGGATGAGCGGTTCGCTGTCGGATCTCGAGAAGGACATCGAAGCGAGCCGCGCCCGGCTCGACGAGACCATCGATCGTATCCAGGACCGGCTCTCGCCGGTGAACCTGGTGGACGAGATGCTCGGCTCGGCGCGCCTGACGCCACTGAACAGCGTCTACGACGACGCGCTCGCCGTGGTGCGGCGCAATCCCTTGCCGGTGCTGCTGATCGCGGCCGGAGTCGGCATGCTGATGAAGAAGCTCGCGCAAGGTCCGCGCGCGCCTGCCGTTCGAGCCTCCGCCAGAGTGCCGGTCGAGCCGGCTCCGACGGCGGGCGTGGAGCGGGCCTACGATCCGGATCAGCCCGGTGGGCGCCCGGCCCGCGTCCTGACGGAAGACGCGAAGGCCTGAAGCTTTTCGCGAATTCCTTTGGGATGGCAGGCGAATCGGGGCGGTTTCTCGGACGCGGAACGAATCCGGCCGCCGAGGCGCTGAAAGATCACGAAGGAGCCCGGCGGCGTGCCCCGGGTGCATTGAACACCATCGATCGAAACTTCGGAGTGGCGTGATGAGCGACAACCCAAACCACGCAGACGGCGGCCGGTCGCTGCCGGACGAGATCGCGGCCAAGGCCGGACTACCGCGCCAGGACGACGTCGCGCATTCGCTGCACGACATCGGCGACCGGGCCGAGCGTGAAGCCAAGGCGGCCCTGTCGTCGGCGCGCGATGCCCGCGACCATGCCGGCGAGACCGCGGAGACCGTCGCCCGCGAGGCCGCGAATTCCGCCTCCGACATCCAGGACCGCGTCTCCGATGCGGCTCATTCGGCCCGTGGTCGTGTCGAGGAAACCGTGGACCGGGTGCGTGGACAGGCCGCCGACGCCTATGACGACGTCCGCTCCTGGGCGGCGGATCGCGTCGACGAGCATGGTCGCCGAGCGGCGGATCTCGCCGACCGCGGCTTCGTCCGCCTGCGCGACGGCCGCAGCGCCACCGAGGCGTTCGTGTCGGACAACCCGCTGCTCGTCGGCGTCGTCGGCATTGCCGCCGGCCTGCTGCTCGGCGCGCTCCTGCCGCGCACCCGGCCCGAGGACGAGCATCTCGGCCCCTGGGCCGACGAGGTTCGTGGCCAGGGCCTGCGCTACGCCCGTGAGATGACCCATCGCGGCCGCGAATACGTCGAGGCGGCCCTCGACCCGGACAATCTCGACACCGCCGTGCGCCGTGCCGGCGCGCAGGACGAGGACGGTTACGCGGGGCCGGAGCGGACGGCGCACCGGCTCTGAGCCGGGATCGCTTTACCCCCGGCGGCTGACGGGGTTACGGGAGGCGCGATGACCTGTCGGCATCCGCGCCTCCTGACCTGCGGCGATACCGCCATCACCATCGAGTTCGGCGACGCGATCGATGCCGGTCTCAATGCTGCCGTGCTCGCCCTCGACGCCCGCCTCGCTGAGGCCGCGCTTCCGGGCGTCGTCGAGACGGTGCCGACCTATCGCTCGCTCACCGTCCATTGCGATCCCGTCGCGGCCGATCCGGCGGAGCTCGCCCAGGCGATCCTGAGGCTGGCATGCTCCGACCTGCCCTCGCCGAGGGCGGGCCGGATCTGGCGCATTCCCGTCGTCTACGGGGGCGAGTTCGGCGTCGATCTCGGCGCGGTCGCCAAGCATCACGGCCTCTCGCCGGACGCCGTGATCGCGCGCCATGTAGAGCCCGAGTACCGCGTTGCCATGCTCGGCTTTCTGCCCGGCTACGCCTATCTCAGCGGGCTCGACCCGGCTCTGGCCCTCTCCCGCCGCCCGGCCTCGCGCCCGACGACACCCGCCGGCACGATCTCCATCGGCGGCGCGCAGGCGCTGGTGGCGAGCATCGCCGCGCCGAGCGGCTGGCATCTGTTGGGCCGCACTCCGGTGCGCAGCTTCATGCCCGGCCGCGACCCCATCTTTCTGCTCGAGCCCGGCGACGGCGTCTGCTTCGAACCGGTCGATCCCGGCCGCTGGGACGCGCTCGACAGGGCCGCCGCCGCAGGAGAACTCGTCGCCGAGCGGCTGGACGCATGAACGCCGCCCTCGTCGTCATCGCCTGCGGAGCCGCGACCACGCTTCAGGATGGCGGTCGCCGCGGCTACCTGCGCTACGGTCTCTCCGCCTCGGGTCCGATGGACCGCCTCGCTCACGCCGCCGCAAATGCCCTCGTCGGCAATCCCGTGGATGCGCCTGCCATCGAGTTCGGCCTCGGCGGCGGCCGGTTCCGGATCGAGGGCGGCCCGGTCCGGCTGGCGCTCGCCGGTGCCCCCTGTCCGATGCGGCGCGACGGCGAGCCGGTCGCCCATCACCGCTCGCTCGTGCTGCGCGAGGGTTCGGAACTCTCCATCGACCGGCCGTGCCAGGGTGTCTTCGCCACGCTGGCGCTGGCCGGCGGCATCGCCGTCGCAGGGGTGATGGGCAGCGTCTCGTTGCACTTCCGTGCGGCATTGGGAGGTCTCGACGGGCGGCCGTTGCGCGCGGGCGACCGGCTCCCGCTGCGTCCGCCGCCGCTCTCCGGCGAGGCCGAGCGCTGCCTCGATCCGGTGCCGGTGGAGCGCGACCGGCCGATCCGCATCGTCCTCGGACCGCAGGAGGATCGCTTCACGAAGGGCGGTATCGATACGCTGCTGAACGCGGCCTTCACAGTCTCCAACCGGGCCGACCGGATGGGCTACCAGTTCGACGGCCCCGAGATCGAACACGGAGGGGACGGCTTCAACATCGTCTCGGACGGCACCGTCGCGGGCTCGATCCAGGTGCCCGGCAGCGGCCGGCCCATCGTGCTCCTGGCCGATCGCCAGACCACCGGCGGCTATCCGAAGATCGCCACCGTAATCTCCGCCGATCTCCGCCGCGTCGCCCAGCGCCGGCCCGGCGAGACCGTGCGGTTCGAGGCCGTCTCGCTGCAGGAGGCGGTCCGGCTGGCGCGTGAGCGCGCCGCCGTGATCGCGGCGCTGCCGACGCTGCCGAAGCCCGTGGCCGGCGAGGCCGATCGCCTGCTCGGCGCGAACCTTGCCGGCAATGCCGTCGACGCGCTCGACGAGCAGGATTGAGACGGCTTCCGGATGGATCGATTGCGAAGCAGACCGATCCGGATGCATGACGTGCACACGCCGACGCCTCCCTGTCATCGCGAGCGCAGCGAAGTGATCCAGGGCCCAGGCGCAACGACGGGCATGGCTCAGCCCGCCGCGCAGAAGCGATCGAGGTCTGCCGTCGTCGGAAAGGCCTCGAAGGCGCCGAACCGGCAGGTTGTGATCGCGCCGCAGGCCGCGGCCCGCGCCAGCGCCTCCGCGATCGGCCGCCCCTCCAGCAGCGCCACCGCGAAGCCCGCCGAGAAGGCGTCTCCGGCCCCGATCGTGTCGACCGCCGCAACCGGGAAGGCGGCCTGACGGGCGGGCGGCCCGTCGCGCTGGAAGGCCACGGCGCCCTCCTCCCCGAGCGTCACCACGACGACCGCTGGGCCGGCCCGGAGCAGGGCTTCGGCCGTGCCGGGGTCGGCCACGTCGAGCCCGAGATCGGCCGCCTCCACGCGGTTCACGACGAGGATCGTCGTGTCCGCGAGGATACGCGGATCGATCGGCCGGCCCGGCGAGGGGTTGAGCAGCGTGCGGGTGCCGCGTGCGCGGGCCTGGGCGAAGGCTTCGGCGATCGCCGCGTCCGGCGACTCGAAGGTCGCCATGACGAGTCCGGCTCGAGCAATGCGGGCCGGATCGATGTCGGCGGCCGCGAGCAGCCGGTTCGCACCGGGGCTGACCGCGAGACAGTTCTCGCCCTCCCGATCGACGAAGCCGATTCCGGCTCCGGTCGAGCCGCTGCGCCGCACGAGCATGTCGGCGGCGAGACCCACCCCTTCGAAGGCCGAAACGGCGACCGCTGCGAAGGGGTCGTCACCGATGGCGAAGACGCCGTCGACCTGCGCACCGAGGCGGTGCGCCGCCACCGCCAGGTTGAAGCCCTTACCGCCCGGTTCCGACACGAAGGCTTCCGCGGCGAGGGACTCACCGGCGCGCGGAAGCCGTGCTACCTTGACGGAGCAGGCGACCACGAAGCTGCCTACGACGAAGATCTGCACGAACGATGATCCGGTAGCATCAGGTGGCAAGCAGGAAGGCAGCCGGAGAGTTCCGGCAGGACAAGACCGGTACGGTCGTTCCCTTCGCTCTCGATCGTCCCTCGCTGATGTCGCTCCTGCGGCTGCGGGACGACACGGCCATGCCGCTCTACCAGCAACTGGAAGAGCAGATCCACGCGCTGATCATGTCCGGGGCGCTGCCCACCGGCGCGGTCCTGCCTGCCGAGCGCCAGCTCGCCGAGAACCTCGGGGTCAGCCGCGTCACGATCCAGCGCGCCTATGCGGCTCTGCGCCAGCGCAACCTGCTCTCCTCGCAGGGGCGCAAGGGGTTTCTGGTCCGCTCCCGGCCCGAGCAGGTCCATCCCGGCATGGACCGCCTCAAGGGCTTCACCGAGGAGATGCGCGAACTCGGAAAGGTGCCCTCTTCCCGCGTCACCGAGCGGGCGATCGTGCACGACCGCTCGATCTCCTCGATCTTCGGTCTGCCCTCCACCGCCCCGATCCTCAAGCTGACCCGCATCCGCTGCGGCGACGACATCGCTATGTCGCGGGAGGTCGCCTGGTACAATCTCAAGGCCGTGCCGGCGCTCGAGCACGGCGACCTGTCCGGTTCGGTCTACGCCTTCCTGGCCGATGAGGCCGGCGCCCGGCTCGTCCGCTGCGAACAGACCATCGAGGCGACGATGCCTACCGCCGAGGAGTGCCGCATCTTCGATTTCGACGAGCCGAGCCCCTGCCTCCTAATCAAGCGCCACAGCTTCTCGGATGCCGGCGTGATGATCGAATACGTCGAGGGCCTGTTTCGCGGCGACATGTACAGCTATCGCCTCAAGCTGCGGACCTGACCCGGGCTGCCCGCGTTGTCGGGCCATGACAGCCCCCACGCCCCGCCTCGGCTTCTGCTGCACCTTCATCCCCGACGAACCGCCCGGCGGCTATCCGACCCGCAAGGCCGAGCGCGAGGCCGTGCAGGCCATGAACCTCACCAGCACGACCATGACCCACCTCGCGGGTCTCGCGCCGGCCGCGCGGCGGGCGAAGCTCGACACGATCGCCCGCCACAACCTCGTGGCCCTGGGACGCCAGATCGCTTGGGTCGCGGCGCGGCCGCCGGCCGAGCGGCTGCTGCGCATCGTCTCCTCGCTGCTGCCGGGCTTCACCCACCCGGTGGCCCGCGACCTCTACGCCGAGCCCGCGCTGCGCCGCCTGATCGCGGACGGCCTCAGGCGGCTCGGGGAGCAGGCGCGGGCGGGCGGCGTGCGGCTCAGCATGCATCCGGGCCAGTTCTGCCTCATCGCCTCGCGCAGCCCGTCGGCGCAGGAGAACGGCATCGCCGAGCTCGAATACCACGCCGAGGCGATGGCGATGCTCGGCTACGGCGGCGGCTGGCATCCGCACGGTGCCCACATCAACATCCATGTCGGCGGCCGCGAGCCCGGCATCGACGGATTCCGCGCCGGCCTCGCGCTGATCTCGGAGACCGCGCGAAACCTGCTCACGGTGGAGAACGACGAGACCTGTCACGGCCTCGACGCCGTGCTGCGGCTCTCCGATGCCGTGCCCGTGGTGCTCGACCTGCATCATCACTGGATCGAGAGCGGCGGCGACTACATCGAGCCGGACGATCCCCGTATCGCGCGCATCCGCGAATCCTGGCGCGGCGTACGCCCGGTCAGCCATGTCAGCGTGTCCCGCGAGGATGTGCTCGCCGACCACGATCCGGCGGTGCTGCCCGATTTCGCGGCCCTGTCCCGCGCCGGCCATTCCGGCCGCGATCTTTCTGCGCATTCAGACCTGATGTGGAACGCCGGCATCAACGCCCTGGTGGCCCGCCATCTCGCCTGGACCGACTTCGAGGTCGAGGCCAAGGGGAAGAACCGGGCCTCGACCGCGCTGGCGGCCTGGATCGCCGCCGCCGCTTGATCGCCCTGCGCCCGAGGCGATAGGGAGGCGGCATGAAGACGGGCGATTGCGATATCCTGATCCTGCCGGGCTATGCCGGCTCCGGGGAGGAGCACTGGCAGGCGCGCTGGGCCGGGCGCCTTCGCACGGGGTGGGTCGTCGCGCAGGCGGATTGGCACCAGCCTGATCCCGAGGATTGGCGCGCGCGGATCGTCGCGGCGGTCGAGGCGGCGACGCGCTTTCCCGCCGGCGTCGTGCGCGGCGCGATGCTCGTCGCCTTCCCCGACATCGAGACCTGCCAGAACCTGCCGGCCAGCGTCTGCTCCTTCGCGCCGGTGCCGCGCGATCCCCTGCCCTTCCCCGCGCTCCTGGTGGCGAGCCGGACCGACCCCCATTGCAGCTACGAGCGCGCGGAAGAGTTCGGGGCGGCGTGGGGGGCGTCCGTGGTCGACGCGGGCGAGGCCGGGCACATCAACATTGCCAGCGGGCACGGCCCCTGGCCGGAGGGCCTGATGCGGCTCGCCGGATTCATGTCGACGATCTGAGGCGGGCGGCCCGACAGGGCCGCCTCGTTGTCTTTAGTCCGGGCGATCCGTGGTCGGGATCGACGCATATCGGTGTCAGTTGATCAGGCAGAATCCGGTGCCGGTGCCGGCGATGCGGCCGCTCGGGCACCACGGTTCGGAAACCTTCTCCACGGCGAGGGACACCGGGGCCGGCGGCATTGGCGGAATCGGTGCGGTCTCGTCCGCCCCGTCCGCCTCGGACCCCCTCGCGCTGCGGGTGACGTTGCGCGCATCGGACCGGCTCGGATCGAACGGGCCTATCGCTCCGACGGCGGCAATGATGGGCAGGCGCCGGGTCGCCGTATCGCGCGCGCTCGCCGAACGGTGCGGAACGGAGAAGCTGGAGCCGCGCAGCCGAAAGCCGCGGGCCTCCGCATCTGCGATGCTGGCTGCGAGCGTCAGGACAGACACTGCGACGACGGCGACAGGCCTCATGGCACCACCTCCTGCTGGAGCGCCCGTCCACGTCGCGGATGCCGGTTCGGCGGCGGACGGCGCATCGAATCAACGACCCCGCGACCTCGGCCCGATGCCATCAGGTCGGGTACGGCTCGAAGCAGGATATCGACGGAGTCTTAACGCTGCGTCCGGAGGACCTCCCGCAGTTTAGCGATCTCCCGGCCCTGGGGATAACAGCGTGGACGAGCGCGGTCAGATCGCGGCCAGCCCCCGCTGGACGGCAGGCCGCGCGAGTACCGTGTCGAGCCAGCGTCCGACGTTCGGGTAGGCCGCGGTGTCGATGCCCTGCTTCTCGTGAAATTTCGCCCAGGTCAGCGTCGCGATGTCGGCGATGGAGTAGTCGCCGGCGAGGTGGTCGCGGCCGTCGAGGCGGCGGTCGAGCACGCCGTAGAGACGCTTCGCCTCCTCGGTGTAGCGCTCCACGGCGTAGGGGATCTTCTCCTTGGCGTAGATCCGGAAATGATGGGCCTGGCCGAGCATCGGCCCGAGGCCGCCGACCTGCCAGAACAGCCACTCGTCCACCGCCACGCGGACGCGCTCGTCGGTGGGGTAGAGGCAGCCGGTCTTGCGCCCGAGATATTGCAGGATCGCCCCGGATTCGAAGACCGTGATCGGCTGACCGCCGGGCCCGTCGGGATCGACGATCGCCGGAATCTTGTTGTTGGGCGAGATCGCCAGGAAGTCGGGCGCCATCTGTTCGCCCTTGCCGATGTTCACCGGCACCACCCGGTAGGGCAGCCCGCATTCCTCCAGCATGATCGGAATCTTCCAGCCGTTCGGCGTGCTCCAGGTGTGCACGTCGATCACACCGGCTGTCGTCTGCGCCATGGCCTGCTCCGCGATCCGGCCCGCCGCCCGTTCCGGCGGGCCTACCGATCGCGCGGAGTAGACCGCATTCGTCACGGCGTGAACAGGCGGATCGCGGCGTCGCAGCGGCGGATCCCGATGCAACTCCGATGCGGGCAAGCCGTTTCTGGCCTTGCCCTTTCCCCGTCGTTGCGGCTGTGATTGCCGATCCCTGCGCGCAGGCGCGGGGATTTTTCATGCTGAGGTTGCCGGAATGTCGCTTCGTGTCGCCGCCCTGTTCGCTGCGGTGCTCTGTCTTGCCGGCCCGGCCCTGGCCCGCGAGCCGGCCCGGCCGCCCGCCTCCGCCCGCGACAGGGACGCAGCC